>NZ_JBFAXR010000123.1:0-25574 GCF_040680895.1 Streptomyces sp. NPDC051940
GGTCTGGGGGGCTGGTAGGCCCCCCAGCGGGACGGGGGGTCCGGGGGGCTGGTAAGCCCCCCGGCGGGGGCCTGGGAGCAGAGCCCCCAGAGGAACGCACCGCACGCGCCCTACCCTGTACCCCATGCTCGATGACCCCCGCTCCGGACGCCTGGCCGCCTGGGGCAACGCGATGATCGCCGGCCAGGTCTCCCCCGACACAGCCGTACAGCACATCATCGGGGGCGACGCGGTCCACCGGGTCGACGGCCTCCCCGGGGAGGCCGGACCCGTGGGCCTCACCCTCGCCCTCGGCCGGCTGCGCGCCCTCGGCGCCACCGGACTGCGCGTGGCGCTGCCCGCCCCCGGGCATCCGCTGGGCCTGTCCGGCCCGCCGGAGTTCAACGCGGCGGCCCTCCAGGCCGAGGAGGCGGTCATCGTCTCCGGCGGACCGGCGCTCGGGCTGGTGCCCGAGGTGTACGCCGTGGGGCCGGACGGCGACACCCATGTCGAGGTGACCTGGCGGTGCCTGGCCGTACGGGACGCGCCGCCCGCCGACGTACCGTCCCTCGGGGAGGCCGAGCGGGAGCTGGCGGAGGCGATGCGGGAGGCCACGGACGTCCTGACCCGGCTGGACGTCGCCGGCGCCGGGCCCGCGGCGCGTGCGGCGCTCGCGGCGTACCAGGCGCGGGCCGAGGCGGGACGCGGTGCGCTGGCGCCGGGTTATCCGCCGCGCGCGACGCGCGTGCTGGAGCTGGCGCAGCGGGTGGGGGCGCTGATGGCGATCGCCTCCGCACCGGAGACCGCCGAGCACGGCGCGGCGGTGACCGCCTCGGAGATCGCCGCCCGCCGGGACGCGCTGCGCCCGGTGGAGCGGACGGCGCGCAGGGCGCAGGTGGCGGCGTACAACGCGTTCGTGGAGGAACTGGAACGCCGGCGGGGGTGAAGTCGCGTCCAGAGCGCGGCGGGGGTGAGACCGCACCCGGAACACGGCGGAGCCCCGCGGACGGCGTGTCCGCGGGGCTCCGGAGCAGGGTGACTGATCCCGTCAGTTCGTACCCGTGTTGTCGTACGCGCTGTTGTGCGCGCCCACGGCGGTGATGGTGTTGCCGACGATGTTCACCGGCGACACGACCTCGGCCTGGGCGACGTTGCCGGACAGCACGCCGGCGTTGTCCGAGGCGTTGGCCTCGGCGGGCGCGGCGAAGGCGGCAGCGGCAGACGCACCCGTGGCCAGGCCGGCGACGGCGAGGACAAAAGCGGTCTTCTTGGCTGTCTTCATGGGGAGTTGTTCCTCCTGACGAGTACCTCGCGACCCCGTTTGCGCGGTCGCACGCTGAAGAACGCTTGGGCCGTCCGGATGACACGGCCACCCGTGTGGCGGCACCCGTTCAGCGCAATAGGCCGACGATCAGGGGAAGCGAAGATCGCAGCGGTACGGGAACCCGCGAAAAGCCCCCGGCCCCCCAGGCGACGCCTGGGGGGCCGGACGCATGGGAGCAGACTGACCGCGCGGGGGTCAGTGGTTGGCGGCGTAGTTGTCGAACGCCGCGTTGCCCACGCCGATGACGTTGGCGCTGTTGCCCGACACGTTCGCGTCGAGGTCCACGGGCACCTGCGCGACGTTGCCGGACACGACACCCGGGGAGCCCAGGGCCTCGCCGTTGGCCTCAGCGCCGTGCGCCGAGGCGACACCCGCGCCCGCGGCCAGCAGGCCGCCCGCCATGAGGGAGAGGGCCGCGGCCTTCTTCAGGTTCTTCACTGTTCCTCCTAGCAAATCGCCGCGGCCAGCCAGCCGCAGCACGCCATGGAGAACGCGGGACCGCCGCACCGGTTGCGCCAACCGGGGGACATCTACCCGACGGTATGAATCTCAGACCGGAAGACGACGTTCCGGCTCCGCTCCCCCGAAACCGCCGCGATCGTCGTATCAGCTGGTCAGCCCATGGCGTACGGCCCAGAGGGCGGCCTGGGTGCGGTCGGCGAGGTCGAGCTTCATCAGAATGTTCGACACATGCGTCTTGACGGTCTTCTCGGAGAGGACGAGCGCCCGCGCGATCTCCCGGTTGGAGCGGCCGTCGGCGATGAGTCCGAGCACTTCGCGTTCGCGTTCGGTGAGCGCGCCGCCCCTTCCGTGGCCGGGGCTGCTCTCCTCCTGGGTGAGCAGGGCGCCCGCGACCTCCGGCTGCAGCAGGACGTGTCCCGCGTGCACGGAGCGGATGGCGTGGGCGAGGGCCTCGGGGTCGACGTCCTTGTAGACGTAACCGGCCGCGCCCGCCCGCAGCGCGGGTACGACGGTGCGCTGCTCGGTGAAGCTGGTGACGATCATGACCCGGGCCGGATTGCCCGCGTCGCGCAGCCTGCGCAGGGCCTCGATGCCGTCCGTACCGGGCATCTTCACGTCCATCAGGACGACGTCGGGGCGCAGCTCCTCGGCGCGGGCGACGCCCTCGTCGCCGTCGCCGGCCTCGCCGACCACCTCGATGTCGTCCTGGATCTCGAGGAAGGTGCGCAGTCCCCGGCGTACCACCTGGTGGTCGTCGACGAGCAGAACCCGGATCCTGTCCCCGGTCTCAGCCACCGGGCACCTCCATCTCGATCATGGTGCCCTTGCCGGGCTCCGACGTAACGGTGAGGCCGCCGCCGACTCCGGAGGCCCGGTCCCGCATGGAGACCAGGCCCAGATGACGGCCGGCGGAGCGGACGGCGGCGGGGTCGAAGCCGTGGCCGTCGTCGCGGACGGTGAGGACGGCGCCGGCGCCGCGGCGGGCCAGGGTGACCTCGACGTGCTCCGCGCCGGAGTGGCGCAGGGCGTTGTGCAGGGCCTCCTGGGCGACGCGCAGCAGCGCCTCCTCCTGGGTGGCGGGCAGCGCCCTGACGCCGTGGGCGGTGAACGTGACGTGCGCCGCGTGGGCGCGGTCCAGCACCTGGACGTGGTCGGCGAGGGTGGCCGCGAGGCCGTGTTCGTCCAGGGCGGTGGGCCGCAGCTCGATCACGGCGGCGCGCAGTTCGTCGGCGGCCTCGGCGGCCAGCTGGACGACCTGCTGCAGCTCATCCTTCGCGCGGGCTGGGTCGCGGTCCACCAGGGCCGCGGCGGCCTGCGCGGTCAGCCGCAGGGAGAACAGCTTCTGCGAGACGGCGTCGTGGAGTTCGTGGGCGAGCCGCGCGCGTTCGTCGGCGATCGTCAGCTCGCGGCTGCGCTCGTACAGGCGGGCGTTGGTCAGGGCGATGGCCGCGTGCGCGGCGAGCGTCTGCAGCAGCGCCTCGTCGTCCGCCGTGAACGCGCAGCGGCCCTCGGTCCGCTCCCCCGGCCCGCACTGCTTGTTCGCGAGGAAGAGCGCGCCGAGGGTCTCCTCCCCGTCGCGGATCGGTACGCCGAGGAAGTCCCGCAGCGTCGGATGGGCCTTCGGCCAGCCGCCGAACCGGGCGTCGAGGCGGACGTCCGCCAGCCGCTGCGGGGCCTCGTCCCGCAGCATCGCGGCGAGGATGCCGTGCTGGCGCGGCAGCGGGCCGATGGCCTTCCACTGCTCGTCGCTCACCCCGTCCACCACGAACTGGGCGAAGCCCCCGTGGTCGTCGGGCACGCCCAGCGCGGCGTACTCGGCGCCCAGCAGCTCGCGCGCCGACGCGGTGATCGTCTGCAGGACGTCGCGGACCTGCAGCTGGCGGCTCATCGCGAGGAGCGCGTCGCTCACCGCGTCGAGTCCGCCGCGGGCCGGGGGCTTGGTTGACGGCATGCGCTCACCGTACCGGTGTGCCCTGGTCAGGGGATCGAGCGCGGGACGGGACCCGGCTAGGCCGCGGGGCCTAGGCCGAAGTACCCGGCCGGTCTGCATCCCCTGTCCGAGGCGCGGGCGGGTGTCGCGTTCCTACGTTTTCGACAGGTGCTGGAACGGACGACCGAAGGGACTTGAGGATCATGCCTGTCGCAGTGATCACCGGTGCGTCGAGGGGCCTCGGCCGGGCGCTGGCGTACGAGCTGGCCGGCCGGGGCTGGCAGCTGGTGCTGAACGCCCGCTCCCGGCACGTACTGGACAGGACCGTCGAGGAGCTGCGGGAAGTGGCCGGGCCGGACGCCCGGATCCAGGCCGTGGCGGGGGACGTGTCCGTCGACTGGACGCGCGGCGCGCTGGTGGCGGCCGCGCAGGACTACGGCGGGCTCGACCTGCTGGTGAACAACGCGAGCGCGCTCGGCGCCGAGCCGCTGGTGCCGCTCGCCGAGCAGCCCCTGGACGGCCTGCGGGCGGCGCTGGAGACGAACGTGGTGGCGCCGCTGGCCCTGGTGCAGGAGGCGCTGGTGCTGCTGGCGGCGGCGCCGCGCGGGCGGGTGCTGAACATCAGCAGCGACGCCGCGGTGGAGGCGTACGAGACATGGGGCGGTTACGGGGCGTCGAAGGCGGCGCTCGACCATCTCTCCGCCGTGCTGGCGGTGGAGCAGCCGGCGCTGCGGGTGTGGGCGGTGGATCCGGGCGACATGCGCACGGACCTGTACGCGGCGGCGGTGCCGGACGACGAGGACTTCGCCGAGCGGCTGGATCCGGCCGTGGTGGCGCCGGCGCTGCTGCGGCTGGTCGACGAGGACGTACCGAGCGGGCGGTACACGGCCGCGGCGCTCGCCCAGAAGGCGGTGTCCGCATGATGACGGCCCTGGAGGGTGGCGTGGAGGTCCCCGAGGCACTGCACGCCCGGGTCCCGCCGGAGCAGCGGGAACCGGGCGCCGGGCGGGACTCGGTGCGGCTGATGGTGTCGCGGCGGGAGAGCGGCGAGGTGACGCACCACGGCTTCCGGGAGCTGCCCGGGGTGCTGCGGGCGGGGGACGTGCTGGTGGTGAACACCTCGCCGACTCTGCCGGCGGCTCTGGACGGGCGGATCGGCGACGAACGGGTGGTCGCGCACTTCTCGACCGCCGGCGACGACGGCCGCTGGGCGGTGGAGCTGCGCTCCCCCGACGGGCGCGGGACGACGCGGCCGCGGCCGGGCGGTCCGGCGGGGACGGTGGTGCGGCTGCGGGGCGGGGCGTCGCTGGTCGCCGAGGAGCCGCTGGGCGGTGGGCGGCTGTGGTGGGCGCGGGTGTCGGTGGGGGACGTGGTGGGGCACCTGTGGCGGTACGGGCGGGCGATCCGGTACGCGTACACGGAGCGGGATCAGCCGCTGGCGGCGTATCAGACGGTGTTCGCGGGGCCGGGCGGGCCAGGTGGCCCGGGCGGCTCGGGCGGCTCGGCGGAGATGCCGAGTGCCGGGCGGCCGTTCACGGCGGAGCTGGTGGCGCGGCTGGTGAGCCGGGGCGTGCAGTTCGCGCCGCTCACGCTGCACACAGGGGTGTCGTCGGCGGAGGCGCACGAGCCGCCGTACCCGGAGCGGTTCGAGGTGCCGGAGCCGACGGCGCGGCTGGTGAACGCGGCGAAGGCGGGCGGCGGGCAGATCGTCGCGGTCGGCACGACGGCGGTACGGGCCCTGGAGTCGGCTTCCTCGGCGTCGGGCGTGGTGCGGGCGGCGCGGGGGTGGACGGATCTGGTCGTCACCCCGGAGCGCGGGGTGCGGGTGGTGGACGGGCTGCTGACGGGGCTGCACGAGCCGGAGGCGTCGCACCTGCTGATGCTGGAGGCGGTGGCGGGGCGGCCGCTGCTGCGGGGCAGCTACGAGGAGGCGCTGCGGGAGGGGTATCTGTGGCACGAGTTCGGGGACGCGCACCTCATTCTGGGCTCGTAACGGGGCCCGGGGTGTGAGGCCGGGCACGCGACCCAGGTCACTTACTAGGGGGCGTAGGAGCCGGGGCGGGCGGGAACGGTGGCGAAACCCGGCCTGAAGGGCCTTTGGTCCGGGACCCCGGGTCTCCTAGGGAGGGTCGTAGCGGGGGTCTTTGCCATGCGGATTCGGGTGGCCTAACACTGATCGAGTCGTGCCGGCGGACCGGCTCGCGGCCACGTCGACCCGAAAGGCAGCACCGCTCATGCGCATCACCCTCGCCCCGCGAATACGTATGTCCCGCGGCACCGCCCTCAAGGCGGCCGCCGTCACCACGGTGGCCCTGGCCGCGGGCCTGACCCTCGTCCCCTCCGCCTCGGCGGCCGACACCGGCGCCGTCGCCGCGGCCCCCGCGTCCGTGAAGGCCGCCTCGCTGCCGTCGGCGGGCACGCCGCAGGGGAACCGCGCGCTCGCGGACAAGATGATCAAGAGCGACGCGCAGTTCAAGTGCTTCTCCAACATCGTCGAGCGCGAGAGCACGTGGAACCACAAGGCGACGAACCCCTCCAGCGGTGCGTACGGCCTGGTGCAGGCGCTGCCCGCGAACAAGATGGCCTCGGCCGGCGGCGACTGGAAGACGAACCCCGCCACGCAGATCAAGTGGGGCCTGGACTACATGAAGGACCGCTACGGCAGCCCGTGCGGCGCGTGGACGTTCTGGCAGCAGAACCACTGGTACTGAGCCATTGCACGCAAGAGGCGGCACCCGGTCACGGGTGCCGCCTCTTGCGTGGTACGGGCGTACGGGGCAGGTCAGCGGCGCATGACCTCCGGCTCGTGGCGGCGCAGCAGGCGGGACACCACAACAGCGCTGAGGAATCCGAGGGCAAGCAGGACACCCATGTCGAGGGCATAGGTACCGAGCTCGTGCTTCCACCACGGGTTCACGTCCCCGCCCTTCTCCGGCGGGATCAGCGTGTTCAGATCCAGCACCGTCCCCATCGCCGCGGTCGCCCAGTGCGACGGCATCAGCCAGGCTACCTGCGCCAGGCCCGGGGTCCCGAACAGCGGGAAGAGCGCCCCGGCGAACACGACCTGCACCATCGCGAACATCACCAGCAGCGGCATGGTCTTCTCCGCCGTCTTCACGACGGCCGAGATGATCAGGCCGAACATCATGCTGGCGAAGCCGAGCGCCGCGATGGCCAGCGTGAGGTCGATGAAGGGACTGGCCAGCAGGCCCTCCTTGGGCAGATCCCGGGGCAGCAGCCCGATCGCGGCGATCATGACAGCCTGCAGCACCGTGATGAAGCCCAGCACGATCACCTTGGACATCAGGTAGGCGGACCGCGACAGACCCGTGGCGCGTTCCCGCTCGTAGATCACCCGTTCCTTGATCAGCTCACGGACCGAGTTCGCCGCGCCGCCGAGGGCGGCGCCGACGGCGATGATCACGAGGATCGCGGGTGCGTCCTCGTTCGCTCCGCCCTTCTCGGAGTTGGGCAACAAGCCGGTGTCCGCGGGCATCGCCGCGCTCAGGACGCCCAGGACGATGGGCAGCAGGAACATCAGCACGATGAAGCCGCGGTCCGACGCGATGACCGAGCAGTACCTGCGCACCAGAGTGCTCAGCTGCGCGCCCCAGCTCTGCGGCTTCGGTGGCTTGATCGCGGCCTGCTGGACCTGTGCCGACTGCGGCGCCACCGCGTCTATGTCCGCCGCGTACATCTGGTAGTGCTGCGAGCCGTGCCAGCGGCCCGCCCAGTCGTAGTCGCGGTAGTTCTCGAACGACGAGAAGACGTCCGCCCAGCTGTCGTAACCGAAGAAGTTCAGCGCCTCCTCCGGCGGACCGAAGTACGCCACCGAACCGCCCGGCGCCATCACCAGCAGCCGGTCGCACAGCGCCAGCTCGGCCACCGAGTGGGTGACCACCAGCACCGTGCGGCCGTCGTCCGCGAGGCCGCGCAGCAGCTGCATCACGTCGCGGTCCATGCCCGGGTCCAGGCCGGAGGTCGGCTCGTCCAGGAAGATCAGCGAGGGCTTCGTCAGCAGCTCCAGGGCGACCGAGACGCGCTTGCGCTGGCCGCCGGAGAGCGAGCTGATCTGCTTCTCCTTGTGTACGTCGAGCTTCAGCTCGCGCAGCACCTCGTCCACGCGGGCTCGCCGCTCGGACTCGGCGGTGTCGCCGGGGAAGCGGAGCTTGGCCGCGTACCGCAGCGCCGTCTGCACGGTCAGCTGGGCGTGCAGGATGTCGTCCTGCGGCACCAGGCCGATGCGCTGGCGCAGCTCGGCGAACTGCTTGTAGAGGTTGCGGCTGTCGTACAGGACATCGCCCTCGTTGGCGGGCCGGTAGCCCGTCAGCGCCTTCAGCAGCGTTGACTTGCCGGAGCCGGACGGGCCGATGACGGCGATCAGGCTCTTCTCCGGTACGCCGAAGGAGACGTTGTTGAGGATGGTCTTGTTGTCCGGACCCACCTTCACCGTCAGATGACGGGCGGAGAAGGTGACCTCACCGGTGTCGACGAACTCCTCGAGCTGGTCGCCGACCAGCCGGAACGTGGAGTGGCCGACGCCGACGATGTCCTGCGGGCCGATCAGCCGGCTGGTGCGCGGCGGGAGCTGCTGGCCGTTGACGAACGTGCCGTTGTGGCTGCCGAGGTCGAAGATCTCGAAGCGGCCGTCCGGGGTGGCGCGGAACTCCGCGTGGTGGCGCGAGACCTGCAGGTCGTCCACGCGCAGCTCGTTGTCCAGCGCGCGGCCGATCCGGCTGACCCGGCCGAGGGCCAGCTTGTGGAACGTCGTGGGGTTGCGGTCGCCGTAGACCGGGCCCGGGCCCTGGGCGGGCGGGCCGCCCGCCTGCTGCGGGATCCTGGGCTGCGGCTGCTGCTGCGCGCCCGGCCCGTTCGCGCCCGGGCCGCTCTGCGGCCAGGCCGGCTGCGGCGGCTGGGCCGAGTAGGCGGTCGGGGCGCTGTAGACGTCGGCGCCGACGGCCGTGGCGGTGAGCTGCAGGCGCGGACCGTCCGTGGCGTTGCCCAGATGGACGTTGGAGCCCGGCCCGATCTCCGTCTGATGGATCCGCTGGCCGTGGACGTACGTGCCGTTGGTGCTGCCGTGGTCCTCCAGCAGCCAGCTCCTCCCGCCCCAGCGGATCGTGGCGTGCCGCCAGGAGACGCGGGCGTCGTCGAAGACCACGTCGCTCTGCGGATCCCGGCCAAGGCTGTAGGACCGTGACTGGTCCAGGTTCCAGGTGCGTCCGTTCAGTTCCAGTACGAGTTCTGGCACTCCATGCCCCACAAAGTTGTCCCCCGAGTTGCCCCCTGACATGGGGTCCCGCCGAAGTCTGTCCAGGCGGGCCCCTAGGGATTCTAGGGTCGGCTAACATCGGGAGGAACTGTTTCACCCTGTTCCGCCCCCGGGCAACCTCATCGGCCGTGCTGGTTGATCTCATCACCGGTCCCACGGGGCCGAGTTGACCCCAGGCGCATCACGGAGCCCGAACGGGTGACGGCTTTCCAAGCCAACGGCCAGTTGTCCACAAGTCGTTGACCGCGTGTGCGGCGGGCGCGGAGAGTAGTACCCGACACAGGCGCAGCCGTGGCGAGTAGCGCCCGCATACGGGCGCAGCCGTGAGGAAGAACGACCGGGGGCGGGATCCGATGAGTGAGCGCGGCGTCGGCATGCGGTGGGGTGGAGTGATCGCCTCTGCCGTGGCGACGGTGAGTTGGGCGTATCTGGCGATGGTGGCGGTCGCCGCGCTCGGCCTGCACTTGATGGGCGCCGACGAGGTGGGCGCGCTGGGGCCGATGACGGCCGCGGCGACCGCCCTGGCGGTGGGCGGGCAGATCACGCCGACCGGCGAGGTCGGCATGCTCGGCATGGACGTGGAGCCGGCGCAGGCGGCGGTGAGCCTGACGCCGCTGGGCGTGAGCCTGGCCGGGGCGCTGGTGCTGGGGTGGCTGTTCGTACGGTCCCTGCGGCAGGCGGGCGCCTTCATCAGCGGCACCGAACTCGCCGCGCGGGCGGGCACGGTCGTCGTGCTCTTCACCGCGCTGCTCGGCGGGCTGGTCTGGGCCGGCAGCGGGTCGGTGACGATCGACGGGGCGAAGCTGCCCGTCGGTGGCCAGGCACCTGGCGGCGGCGTGCTGGACGAGCTGCCCGGCGGGATCGGGGACGAACTCGGCGGCGGTCTGGAGGACGCGCTGGGCGATCTGGCGCAGGCCGACGCGAAGGTCGGGTTCGACGTCGACGCGGCGCCGACCATCGTGGCCGGGCTGCTGTGGGTGCTGGTCGTGCTGCTGATATCGCTGGCGGCCTCGCGTACGTCCCCGCTCCCGCGCGGCTGGGAGGCGCTGCACCGCACGGTGCGGCCGGCCGCGTCCGCGCTGCGGATGGTGGTCGTGCTGGCCGTCGCGGCCGGTGGCGCCGCGGCCGCATACGCGGCGGTGACGGAGGACGCGCACGGGCTGATCGCCGGATCGGCGCTGATCGGCGCGCCGAACGGGGTGTGGCTGGCGATACCCCTGGGCCTGTTCGTGCCCTTCCACGGGGCGGCGACGGGGCAGCTGAAGAGCATGCTGCCGTCCCCGATGGACGAACTGCTCTCCGACGACGACAAACCGATCACCCTGAGCCGGCTGGCGGAGCTGGACGGCCGGGTGTGGCTGCTGGCGCTGGCGTGCGCGCTGATGATGCTGTCGGCGGGCGTGGTCGCGGCGGCGCGGACCCCGCGGTCGGGCTCGACCGGTTCGTACGTCGGACAGTGCGCGGTGCGGCTCGGCGCGGTCGCGGCGCTGACGCTGCCGCTGCTGGTGTTCCTGACGGAGGTGTCGGCGGACGCGAGCCTGTCGGTGTTCGGCTTCGACGCCGTCGGGGCGGGGGTGGAGCTGCAGGGGAACCTGCTGATGGCGCTGCTGCTCGGGGCGTTGTGGGGCGCGGGCACGGGAGCGGTCGGCGCGGTGCTCGCGGTGTGGACGGGCGCGGCGGGCGGCCGGGCGGCGCCGCTCGCGCTGGACTCCGGCGCGACGGCGGCACCGGTCCCTGCGCCCGGTGGGCCGCAGCCGTCGGGGCGGACGTACCCGTCGGTGGCGTACCGCCCCGGTCCGTACAACCCCTCGGGTCAGCCTTCGGCGCCCGGCGAGGCGAACCCGTACGCGGCGCCTTCGGGCGACCCGGGCCCGCGCAACCCGGACACCCCGAACCCGTACGGGGCGAACACGCCGGGCCCGTACGGCCGGCAGACGCCGAACCCGTATGCCTCCCCGAGCCCTCCGAACGGCAACGGCGGCGCGCCGCCGGACCTGCCGACCATGACGGGCCCGCCGCCGCCCCCTCCGCCGCCTCCGGGGAACCCTCCGCAGGGGCCGCCTCCTCCGGGACGGCCGGGGCCGCAGCGGTAGGGCGGGCCGGGGCCGAGCGCGGCGGGCGCTACGGCGACAGCGTCGTCTCGCAGTCCTGCCACGCCGCCGGGGTCAGCAGCGGGCGCAGGGACGTGAACAGGGCGAGGAGGGGCGCCGCGCGGGTGGTGCGGAAGGCGGGGTCCGTATGGGCCAGGTCGAGTTCGTTCGCCGCGGTCAGTTCGGCGAGGTCCCGGCGTAGGCGGGCGTTCAGCGGGCGCGTGCCGCCCGTGAAACGGTCGTGGAGCGAGGCTCCGGGGGTGGGCAGGCCGGGGTAGGTCCGCGGCCGGTCGCAGGCGGCGTAGGCGTACACCACGGCTTCCGCCTCCGGGCCGATCAGCGACGTGAGCTCCGGCCGGCGGTCGAGGGGCAGCAGGGGCTGGGGAAAGCCGTCCGTGCCGTAGAACGCGTGGCACAGGCCCGCGAGTTGCAGGGCGGGGCGGGCCTGCCATCCGGCGAGCCGTCCCCGTACCCGCCACAGATGGGCGAGCAGCGTGCCCCCGGGGTGCGGGACGGCCTCCGCGCCGAGGGTGCGCAGCAGGGCGACCGCCTGGGCGGCGGCGTCCAGGGGTGGGGGTGGCGCGGGGTGCGGGGAGGGATGCGAGTGCGAGGAGGGACGCGAGGGAGGAGCGGACATGGGTTCCTGACCTTTCCCGGGCGGGTGGTGCACAGTTCGCGGCGCGAGGTACGGCCGTCGGGGCGCGGGGTACGCCCCTTCGGGGCGCGGGGTACGCCCCGCGAGCGGCGGGGCGCCCCGCCGTGGGACGGCGGCTTCTCGCGCCACGGGCGAGCCTCCCGCGGCACGGGCGAGCCACCCCGCGGCACGGGCGAGCCACCCCGCGGCACGGACGGGCCACCCGCGGCACGGACGGGCCTCCCGCGGCACGGGCGGGCCTCCCGCATCGCGCGGCAAGCCACCGCAGCGGGCCGGGCGGGCCTCGCCGTGGGACACGCCCACCTCACCCGCGGGACGGGCGCCTGACACGGGAGGGCACGCACCGCTGCAGGACAAGCACGTCCCGCCACGGCACGGGCGGACCCCACCGCCGGCACCGCGCCCTCCCCCGTCGGACGGGCCCCGTCCAACGGGGTCGGCACCCGGCCGGGCCTCCCCGGGTCCGGATCCTCGTGGAGGCGCCGGACGGGTTGCCGCCTGGGCCCTGTCACTGATCCTGCTGGGCGCACGCACCCCAGTCAATCCTGGGATTTCCTCCCCATCTCCAAGCTGTAGCTTGGGGTTTGTGACCCTCGACGATCTGCGCGTCTTCGTGGCCGTGTGCCGGGCCGGCAGCCTCAGCGCCGTGGCGCGCGAGCTGACCTGCACCCAGTCGGCGGTGAGCCAGCACGTGAAGCGGCTGGAACGAGAGACCGGCGTGAGCCTGCTGGAGCGCCGCCCGCGCGGCGTCGTGCCCACCGCCGCGGGCCGCGTCCTGTGCGACGCCGCCGCCGACGGCATCGCCGGTCTCGACCTCGCCCTGCGCCGCCTGGGCGATCTCGTGAACGGCGAGAGCGGCTCGGTGCGGATCGCCACCGGCGGCACGACGGTGCGGCACTTCATGGCGGCGGCGATCGTCGCGTTCCGCCGCCGCCATCCGAAGGTGAGCCTGGAGTTCCAGACGGAGACCTCCAGCCGCGGCTGCTTCGACGCCCTGCTGTCCAGCAGCCTGGACCTGGCGTGGATCACCGTCGGCGCACCCGTGCGCGGCATCGAGCAGCGGACGGTGGTCGAGCTGCCCTGGGTGCTGGCCGTACGGACCGACGACCCGCTCGCCGGCCGGCCCCGCGTCGAGGTGTCCGACCTCGCCCGCATCCGCCTGGTGCGCCTGCCCCCGAACTCCACCTCCGGCGCCCGGCTGGACGCCGCCTTCGACGCGCTGGGCGTGCGCGTCGGCTCGGACACGAGCGTCGCCGACTGGGACACGGCGCTGCTGCTCGCGGAGCTGGGCCTCGGGCACGCCGTGGTGCCGGCCGTCCCCGGCCTCGCGCCACAGGACGGGCTGCGGCTGGTGCCCGTACCCGCGCTGCCGCCGCTGCCGGTGGGCTGGGCCGTACGCCGCTGGGACGCCCTCCCGCCGCTCGCCCGCGCCTTCGCCGACACCGTCACCCGCAGCTGTCTGCCCGGCGCCACCGGGTGACCCCGGCTGCCCACCCCTCGGACCGTCGCGTCGCGGCGTGGCGGGCGACGGTAGGTTGGGCGGCATCATGAGCGCACCGTCTGATGCCCCCACGCTGCTGATCAAGATCTTCGGCAAGGACCGTCCCGGGATCACCGCCGGACTCTTCGACACCCTCGCCGCCTACGCCCTGGACGTCGTCGACATCGAGCAGACCGTCACCCGCGGCCGGATCACCCTCTGCGCCCTGGTGACCGCCCCGGCCGCCGGCGTGGCGACCGAGGGTGAGCTGCGGGCCACCGTGCACAGCTGGGCCGAGTCGCTGAAGCTCCAGGCGGAGATCATCTCCGGTATCGGCGACAATCCGCCCCGGGGAACGGGCCGTTCGCATGTGACCGTGCTGGGGCATCCGCTGACCGCCGAGTCGACGGCAGCCGTCGCCGCGTCGATCACCGGTACGGGCGGGAACATCGACCGGATCTTCCGGCTGGCGAAGTATCCGGTCACGGCGGTCGAGTTCGCGGTGTCCGGCGCGCCGACGGAGAAGCTGCGGACCGTGCTGGCCACGGAGGCGTCCTCGCTGGGCGTGGACATCGCCGTGGTGTCGGCGGGCCTGCACCGCCGGGCGCAGCGGCTCATCGTGATGGACGTGGACTCCACCCTGATCCAGGACGAGGTGATCGAGCTCTTCGCCGCGCACGCCGGCTGCGAGGCCGAGGTCGCCGAGGTGACCGCGCGGGCGATGCGCGGGGAGCTGGACTTCGAGCAGTCGCTGCACGCCCGGGTGGCGCTGCTGGCGGGGCTGGACGAGTCGGTCGTGGACAAGGTCCGCGAGCAGGTGCGGCTGACGCCGGGCGCGCGCACCCTGATCCGTACGCTCAAACGGCTCGGCTACCAGGTGGGCGTGGTCTCGGGCGGCTTCACCCAGGTCACGGACGAGCTGCGGGAGCGGCTGGGGCTGGACTTCGCCGCCGCCAACACCCTGGAGATCGTCGACGGCCGGCTCACGGGCCGCGTCACCGGCGAGGTCGTGGACCGGGCCGGGAAGGCGCGGCTGCTGCGCTCCTTCGCCGAGGCGGCGGGCGTACCGCTGGACCAGACCGTCGCGATCGGCGACGGCGCCAACGACCTGGACATGCTCAACGCGGCCGGTCTCGGCGTCGCGTTCAACGCCAAGCCCCTGGTCCGCCAGGCGGCCGACACCGCGGTGACCGTGCCGTTCCTGGACGCCGTGCTCTATCTGCTGGGGATCACCCGCGAAGAGGTGGAGACGGCCGACGGGCCCGCCGGCGCCGAGGCGTGAGCGGGCGGGGGCGCGCCGCCCCCGCCCGGGCCTGGGTCAGTCGTTCGGCGTCCAGTACTGCGTCACCTTGCCCACCCCGTGCTCGACGGTCTTCCACGAACCCTCGAACGTCACCACGGCGAGCGCCCCGGTCGGGAACCCCGTGCGCCGCATCCGCGGCAGCGCGTCGCCGTCGGCCTCGCCGGCGAGCGCGTCGGCCAGCGCGTGCATCCCGGGGTTGTGCCCGATGACGAGCAGGTCGCGCACATCGTCCGGGGTCTCGTTGAGCAGCGCGATCAGCTCGCCCAGGGACGCCTCGTAGAGCCGGTCCTCGTACACCGTCCGCGGCCGCTTTCCGAGCTCGGTCACCGCCAGTTTCCACGTCTCGCGGGCACGCACCGCCGTGGAGCACAGCGCCAGCTCGGGCGTGAGGCCCAGATCCGCGATCCGCCGTCCCGCTGTGGGCGCCTCCTTGCGCCCGCGGTCGGCCAGGGGCCGGTCGTGGTCGGAGACCTGCGGCCAGTCCGCCTTGGCGTGCCGCAGGAGGATGATGCTACGGGGCGTTTCGACGCTCATACGCCCAGGTTCGCACGAAATCCGCCGTCGCGCGGGCGATGTTGGGATGCTCACCCGGCCGGGGGGAGCTTGTCCGCCGGTGGCGGAACCGGCCCCGCGGCGGCGGTGTACAGGGGGCGTGGAGATTCTCGGGAACGAGCCGCCCGGGCGGCCGCGGAGCGCCTGGTTCCGCCTGCCGCGCCGGGCCCCACGGGGGCTGAAGGTGCCGGCGGTGGCCCTGGTGCTGCTGGGACTGGCCTGGATCACGGTCTCCGACCCCGCTCTGAACGCCCCGGCCGCCCCCGCCGCCCCGAGCCCCTCGGTCGTCGCGGTCACCGCGCCCCCGCCCCGCCCGGCGCCGGTCCTTCCGGAGGCCGGTCCGCCACCGCACACCGGACTGCGCCTGCTCCTCGGGGACACCCTGTACGACGTGGACGCCGGGACCGCGCACCAGGTGCGCGGGCTGCCGCCCCGGCGCGTGTACACCTGGTCGGCCGCGGCCGGACCGGAGGCCGTGCTGCTCTCGACGGACCGGGGCGCGGACACGTTCGCGGACGACGACGTGTACGTGCTGCGCCGCGGCTCGGACCGCGCCCGCCTGCTCGCCCGGGGCGCCTGGCCGAAGCCCGCGCCGGACGGGGCGTGGCTGTGGCGCTGGTACACCGAGAAGCACTGCGAGCTGGGGAAGGTACGGCTGGACGGCACGCGGGTGCGGCCGTACCGGCGGATCGACTGCATGTTCGACGTGTCCGAGGAGACGCGACTCGGTCTGATCGGCCGGAGGAACGAACCCGGAGGGCCGGCCGAGGCCGACGGCGTACTGCTGCGGCCGCAGGACCTCACGGTGACCTACCGGGCCCCGGACCCGATCGTGGTCGTGGGCGGGACGGTCTACTCGGTGAAGGACGGGGTGCTGCGGTCGGAGGAGCCCAGCGGGGTGCCGCGGTCGCTGGGGCGACTCCCCGTACTGCCGCGGGAGATCGCGCCGCAGGTGAAGGCGAGCCCGGACGGGGCGCTGCTCGGGTTCGTGTTCACGACCGTCTCACCGGCCGCTCCGTACCAGAGCGTGGAGGTCCGGGTGTACGACCGGCGTACGGCGCGGTGGCTGCGCATGCCGTCGACGCCTGTCTCGGCCTCCATCAAGACCCTGCAGTGGACGTGGACACACGACGGACGGATCGCCCTCGCCGCGGACTTCGAGCGGCGCGGTCAGCGGATCGTGGTGTGGCGGCCGGGCGCGGAAGGCATGACCGTCGTGCGGTACGGGCCGCCGCCTGAGGGCGCGTACGGACTGGTCGATCTGACGGCGTGGTAGGGCTTTCCCCACCATCCCCTAGGGGGTCAGGGTCAGGGTCATCTGGGTGGGTCACCGGATGGGAATAAGCGTGGCGCTTCCGTAGGTTCGAGTTGGCAGGAGGAACGGACCTCGAGGGGGACCCATGGCGATCACGACGCACGGCGAGCCGTCCTCCCGTCCGGCCGAGCCCCGGTTGCGGTGGTGGGCGCTCGCCCTTCCGGTGGCCATGTTCGTCACGCTGCTCCTCGCCCTCGGCAGTTCCGACGCGGAGGCGGCGTCGTCGATGCCGCTGGGGAACGTGCTGGCGTGGCTGGCGGACGCGTTCCTGCACTTCTTCTGAGACGCGTTCCTGCGCTTCTTCCGAGCCGCGTTCCTGCACTTCTTTTGAGCGGTGGGGTCGCGTTTCGCCGGCCCCTCAGGACAGCACGCTGGCCGCCACGCTGATGACCACGGTGATCGCGGCGATCACGCCGAGGATCATGAGGAGCTTGCGCTGTCCGCCCTGCGGATTCGGTTCCAGAACTGGCATACGGCCATCCTCGCATCCGGAGCGGGGCGCTCCTCCCCCGGGCCCGGGACGCCCGGGAGCCCGGCCTCAGACCTCGTCCTCGACGACCCGGTCCCGGCCGGCCAGCAGGCCGACGGACACCTGGGCCACCATCAGCACCGCGAGCACCGCGAGCGGGACGTCCCAGCCGTCCGTGCTCTCGTAGAGGGCGCCGACGACGAGCGGGCCGGGGATGGAGATGAGGTAGCCGGTGCCCTGGACGAAGGCGGAGAGCCGGACGACGCCGGCGGTGGTCCGGGCCCGTACCCCGATGAGGGTGAGGACCAGCGGGAACGCGCAGTTCGAGACGGCCAGCAGCAGCGCCCAGGCCCAGGCGCCGGCCTGCGGGGCCAGCCACAGCCCGGCGTAGCCGGCCAGCCCGCAGACGCCGAGGACGACGACGATCGGGCCCTGGTGGTTCAGCCGCCCGGCGATGCGCGGCAGGACGAACGCGAGCGGCACGCCCATGCCCATCGCGACGGCCAGCAGCAGGCCCGCGGTGCTCGCGGAGACACCGGCGTCGCGGAAGATCTGCGGCAGCCAGCCCATCGTGACGTAGGCGGCGGTGGCCTGGAAGCCGAAGAAGACGGCCAGCGCCCAGGCGGTGGGGCTCTTGGTGATACGGATCGGGCGCTCGGTCCCGGTGCGCGCGCCGGACTGGGCGGCCGCCCGGTCGGAGCGCAGTACGGCGGTCCACGGCACGAGCGCCACGACAGCGAGCAGCGCCCAGGACAGCAGGCCCAGCTTCCAGTCGCCGCCCAGGGCGTCGGTCACGGGCACGGTCACCGCGGCGGCGGAGGCGGTACCGAGGGCCAGGCCCATCGAGTACAGGCCGGTCATGGGTCCGACGCGGGTGGGGAACCAGCGCTTGACGATGAGCGGCATGAGCACGTTGCTCACCGCGATGCCGGCGAGGGCCAGGGCGCTGGCGGCGAGGAACCCGGCGGTGGTGCCGAGGAACGGGCGTATCGCGAGGCCGGCGGCGATCGCCCCGATCCCGGCGGTCACGACGGCCACGGGGCCGAAGCGGCGGGCCAGCCGGGGGGCGAGGCTGCCGAAGACGGCGAAGCACAGGGCCGGCATGGACGTCAGCAGGCCGGCGACGGTACCGCTCATGCCGACGCCGGTGCGGACCTCTTCGAGGAGGGCGCCGAGGCTGGCGATGGCGGGGCGCAGATTGACGGCGGCGAGGAGGAGCCCGGCGATCATCAGGCGGCGCGGCCAGGGGGAGTCGGTGCGTGCGCCGCGCTGCGCGCCGATTCGCGTGCCGAGTGCCGTGGCAGTCTTCTGGCGTAGCATGGAACCCATCCTCCAATCATAGGATGACTGACTCAATGCCTTTGACCTCCCCTCGTCGCGCGAGCCTCACCGACCAGGTGATCGCGTCGCTGCGCGCCCAGATCACGTCCGGCGAGTGGCCGGTCGGTTCCCGTATCCCCACCGAGCCCGAGCTGGTGGAGCAGCTGGGCGTGGCCCGCAACACCATCCGGGAGGCGGTCCGCGCGCTGGCCAACAACGGCCTGCTGGACATCCGTCAGGGCTCGGGCACGTACGTCGCCGCGACGAGCGAGCTGGCGGGCGTGATGCGGCGGCGGTTCGCCGAGGCGCCGATGCGGGACTTCGCGGAGCTGCGCAGCGCGCTGGAGGCGCAGGCGGCGCGGCTGGCGGCGGAGCGCCGCAGCGAACAGGAGCTGAAGCGGCTCGACGCGCTGCTGCGCCAGCGCGAGGACGCGTGGGCGTCGGGTGACGCGGAGGCGTTCGTGGCGGCGGACGCCACGTTCCACCTCTCGGTGGTGACGGCCTCCCACAACGAGGTCCTCACCGGCCTGTACTCGGACCTCGACGGTGTGATGCGCGACTACCTCCGTACGAACATCGGCCGCGAGCTGAAACCGGAGAACTACCTCGACCACGCGCGCCTGCTGGAGGCGATCCGCCGCCAGGACACCCGCACGGCGGAGGTGGAGGCGGCCTCACACGCCCTGCACTGCCGCTGGGACTAGCGGGCGCCCGGCTATCCCCTCTCGTGGGTGACCCACGCCTCGGCCACGTCGAACCAGCAGTGGGCCTGCAGGCGGCCGCCCTCCGCCGGGTCCAGGTCGAGGGCGCCGGTGTCGACGTCCGGGTCCCACCAGTCGGCGCATTCGACGTGGAGGCGTATGCGGTCGGCGTACGGGCTGGGGTTGAAACAGGTGACGCGGGCCGTGGAGCCTTCGACGAGCGTGCCGCAGGCCGCTTCCGTCGGGCCCTTCGACGGTTCCGCACGGTCGTCGTCGGGGGCGCCCAGGGCCACGGTCACGGTGCCGGCCGTCAGGACGGTGATGACGGTGCACGTGAGGAGGCGAAGGGCGAAGCGCACGCGGACCTCCTCGGCCGTACGACGGCACGGGCCGGGCCCCGCCGCTGCTGAACCACAGGGAGTTGCTCCCCTTCAGCATGGGGGGACGCGGGGAGGCGGCGCCCGGCCGGTTGGGCCGTACGGGGGACGGCACACCGCGTACAGCAGAACACCCCGCGCCGGAGCGCGGGGTGTTCGAGACGCGGGGCCGGGTGCCGGTCCGTTACGCGCCGATCGCGTGCAGGCCGCCGTCGACGTGGATGATCTCGCCGGTCGTCTTCGGGAACCAGTCCGACAGCAGCGCGACGATGCCGCGCCCGGCCGGCTCCGGGTCGGTGAGGTCCCAGCTCAGCGGGGAGCGGGTGTCCCAGACGGAGGCGAGGTCGGAGAAGCCCGGGATGGACTTGGCGGCCATCGAGCCGAGCGGCCCCGCGGAGATCAGGTTGCAGCGGATGTCCTCCGCGCCCAGATAGCGGGCGAGGTACCGGTTGGTGGCCTCGAGGGCGGCCTTGGCCGGGCCCATCCAGTCGTACTGCGGCCACGCGAACTGCGCGTCGAAGGTGAGGCCGACGACGGAGCCGCCGCCCGGCATCAGCGGCTTGCAGGCCATCGTCAGCGACTTCAGCGAGAACGCGGAGACGTGCATGGCCGTCGCCACCGACTCGAAGGGCGTGTCGAGGAAGCCGCCGCCGAGGGCGTCCGCCGGGGCGAAGCCGATGGAGTGGACGACGCCGTCCAGGCCGCCGAGCTCCGCGCGGACCTGCTCCTCCAGCCCGGCGAGGTGCTCGGCGTTGGTGACGTCGAGCTCCAGCACCTTGGTGGGCTTGGGCAGCTTCTTCGCGACGCGCTCGGTCAGCGTGGGCCGCGGGAAGGCGGTGAGGATGATCTCCGCACCCTCCTCCTGGGCCAGCTTGGCGGCGTGGAAGGCGATGGATGACTCCAGCAGCACCCCGGTGATGAGGATGCGCTTGCCGTCGAGGATTCCGCTCATGGTGCTCAGTGACCCATGCCCAATCCGCCGTCAACGGGAATGACGGCTCCAGTGATGTACGAGGCGTCGTCGGACGCGAGGAAGCGCACCGTGGCGGCGATCTCCTCGGGCTGGGCGTAACGGCCCAGCGGCACCTGGGAGACGATCCCGGCGCGCTGCTCGTCGTTGAGCGCGCGCGTCATGTCGGTGTCGACGAATCCGGGTGCGACGACGTTGAAGGTGATGTTGCGCGAGCCGAGCTCGCGGGCGAGGGAGCGGGCGAAGCCGACGAGGGCCGCCTTGGAGGCGGCGTAGTTCGCCTGGCCGGCCGAGCCCAGCAGGCCCACCACGGAGGAGATGAGGACGACGCGGCCCTTCTTGGCCCGCAGCATGCCCCGGTTCGCGCGCTTGACCACGCGGAAGGTGCCGGTGAGGTTGGTGTCCAGGACGGAGGTGAAGTCCTCCTCGGACATCCGCATCAGCAGCTGGTCCTTGGTGATGCCGGCGTTCGCCACCAGCACCTCCACCGGGCCGTGCTTCTCCTCGATCTCCTTGTAGGCCTGCTCGACCTGCTCCGAGTCGGTGATGTCGCACTTGACCGCCAGGACGCCCTGGTCGGTGAGGACCGCCGGCGGCTCGCCGCTGCGGTACGTGATCGCGACCTTGTCTCCTGCGTCAGCGAAGGCCTGGGCGATGGCCAGGCCGATGCCCCGGTTGCCTCCGGTGACGAGTACGGAGCGGCTCAAGGGTCCACCCTTTCTGCTTCTGTGACGGGGAGCGTTTCTGCCGCCGCAGATGCTGCCGCAGATGTCGCCTACCGCAGAAACTATCGGGCCGCGCCCGTATGCCCGCACTCCGCCCCCGACAGGGCGGTCGTCCGGACGCTTGTCGGGTTTCTACAGAAAGTACTGGTCCCGGGCCTGCGGGCACGGCATGATCGGGTCCGACCAGCCGTTGTCTGCGCCGGGAGGCGGGCGTGCCCCATTCGATTGACGAAGCGTTCACCGCGCTGCCGCTGCGAGCCCTGGCGGACGCGGCGCTGGCCCGCGCCCGGGCGCTGGGCGCGGCGCACGCCGACTTCCGGGTGGAGCGGGTGCGCAGCGCCTCGTGGCGGCTGCGGGACGCGAAGCTGTCCGGTTCATCCGATACGACCGATCTCGGTTACGCGGTCCGGGTGGTGCACGGCGGCGCCTGGGGGTTCGCCTCGGGTGTCGACATGACGATGGACGGCGCGGCGCGGGTCGCCTCGCAGGCGGTGGCGATGGCGCAGCTGTCGGCGAAGGTGATCGAGGCGGCGGGCTCCGACGAACGCGTGGAGCTGGCGCCGGAGCCGGTGCACGCGGACCGGACGTGGATCTCGGCGTACGAGATCAACCCCTTCGACGTGCCCGACGCGGAGAAGACGGCGCTCCTCACGGACTGGAGCCGGCGGCTGCTGGACGCGGACGGCGTGGACCATGTGGACGCCTCGCTGCTCGCCGTACAGGAGAACAAGTTCTACGCCGACACCGCCGGGACCGTCACGACGCAGCAGCGGGTGCGGGTGCATCCGGAGCTGACGGCGGTCGCGGTGGCGGAGTCGGGTGAGTTCGACTCGATGCGGACGATCGCGCCTCCGGTGGGGCGGGGCTGGGAGTATCTGACCGGCACCGGCTGGGACTGGGACGCGGAGCTGGCGCGGATCCCGGGCTGGCTGGCGGAGAAGATGGCGGCGCCGAGCGTCGAGGCGGGCACGTACGACCTGGTGGTCGACCCGTCGAACCTGTGGCTGACCATCCACGAGTCCATCGGCCACGCCACCGAGCTGGACCGGGCGCTGGGCTACGAGGCGGCGTACGCGGGCACGTCCTTCGCGACGTTCGACCAGCTGGGGAAGCTGCAGTACGGCTCCTCGCTGCTGAACGTCACGGGCGACCGGACCGCCGAGCACGGGCTGGCGACGGTCGGCTACGACGACGAGGGCGTCGCCGCGCAGTCCTGGGACCTGGTGCGCGACGGCGTCCTGGTCGGCTACCAGCTGGACCGGCGGATCGCGAAGCTGACGGGCTTCGAACGCTCCAACGGCTGCGCCTTCGCGGACTCCCCCGCGCATGTGCCGGTGCAGCGGATGGCGAACGTGTCGCTGCGGCCCGCGCCGGAGGGGCCGAGCACCGAGGAGCTGATCGGGGAGGTCGAGCGCGGCATCTACGTCGTGGGCGACCGGTCGTGGTCCATCGACATGCAGCGGTACAACTTCCAGTTCACCGGCCAGCGGTTCTTCCGGATCGAGAACGGACAGCTGGCGGGTCAGCTGAAGGACGTCGCGTACCAGGCGACCACCACGGACTTCTGGGGCTCGATGTCCGCCGTCGGCGGCCCGCAGACGTACGTCCTGGGCGGCGCCTTCAACTGCGGCAAGGCCCAGCCGGGGCAGGTGGCGGCGGTGTCCCACGGCTGTCCGTCGGCCCTCTTCCGTAACGTCAACATCCTCAACACGACTCAGGAGGCCGGCCGATGAGCCCCGCAGCTGTCAAGCCGCACGAGATCGTCGAGCGGGCGCTGGAGCTGTCGCGGGCCGACGGCTGCGTGGTGATCGCCGACGAGCAGTCCACCGCCAATCTGCGCTGGGCGGGCAACGCGCTGACGACGAACGGCGTCACCCGCGGCCGTACGCTCACGGTGATCGCCACGGTCGACGGCGCGTCGGGAACAGCGAGCGGTGTGGTGTCGCGGTCGGCTGTCACCGCCGACGACCTGGAGCCGCTGGTGCGCGCCGCGGAGCAGGCCGCGCGGGACGCGGGGCCCGCGGAGGACGCGGGGCCGCTGGTCACCGGGGTGACCGAGTCGCCGGACTTCACCTCCGCGCCGGCCGAGACGTCCTCGTCGGTCTTCGGCACCTTCGCGCCGCGGCTCGGCGAGACCTTCGCCCGTGCCAGGGCGGCCGGGCACGAGCTGTACGGCTTCGCGAACCACATGCTGACCTCGACGTACGTCGGTACGTCGGCGGGGCTGCGGCTGCGCCACGACCAGCCGACCGGCACCCTGGAGCTCAACGCCAAGTCCCCGGACCGGACGAAGTCCGCATGGGCGGGCCGGGCCACCCGGGACTTCACGGACGTCGACCCCGCCAAACTCGACGCCGAGCTGGCGCAGCGGCTGCGCTGGGCCGAGCGGCAGGTGGAGCTGCCGGCCGGGCGGTACGAGACGCTGCTGCCGCCGAGCGCGGTGGCGGACCTGATGATCTACATGACCTGGTCGGCGTCCGCCCGCGACGCGCACGAGGGCCGCACCGTCTTCTCCAAGCCGGGCGGCGGCACGAAGGTCGGCTCGAAGCTGTCGAGCCTGCCGATGACGCTGCGAAGCGATCCCGGCGCGGCCGGGCTCGAGTGCGCGCCGTTCGTCGTCGCGCACGCCTCGGGCGGGGAGTCCTCCGTGTTCGACAACGGGCTGCCGCTCGCCGCCACGGACTGGGTCCGGGACGGCGCGCTGGTGAACCTGCTGTCGACGCGCTTCACGGCCGGGCTCACCGGGCTGCCGGTGGCGCCGGAGATCGACAACCTGATCCTGGACGCGGAGGGCACGAAGTCCCTCGAGGAGATGGTCGCCGAGACCGAGCGCGGGCTGCTCCTGACATGCCTGTGGTACATCCGCGAGGTCGATCCGGCGACGCTGCTGCTGACGGGGCTGACCCGCGACGGGGTGTACCTGGTGGAGAACGGCGAGGTCACGGGCGCGGTGAACAACTTCCGCTTCAACGAGTCGCCCGTCGATCTGCTGGGCCGGGCCACCGAGGCGGGGCGTACGGAGATCACGCTGCCGCGTGAGTGGAGCGACTGGTTCACCCGGTCCGCGATGCCCGCGCTGCGGGTGCCGGACTTCAACATGAGCTCGGTCAGCCGGGGCGTCTGAGCGGGCGGGCGGGGCGGCCGGGCGTCCAGGCGGGGCGGGCGTCCGGGCGTCCAGGCGGGGCGGGCGTCCGGGCGGGAAACCGTTTAGGCGCCCGGGGCGCGAAGCCGTACCCTCATGAGCAGCCGAATGGGACCGGACCAAGGAGAAGCGAGATCGTGACGGACTTCGTCGACGAGCTGAAGTGGCGCGGGGCCATCGCCCTGTCCACCGACGAGGAGGCCCTGCGCAAGGCCTTCGCTGACGGCCCCGTGACGTTCTATTGCGGCTTCGACCCGACCGCGGCCAGCCTCCACGTGGGCCATCTGGTGCAGGTCCTGACCATGCGCCGGCTGCAGCTGGCCGGGCACCGGCCGCTCGCCCTCGTCGGCGGGGCCACCGGCCAGATCGGCGACCCGCGGCCCACCGCGGAGCGCACGCTGAACGACCCGGCGGTCATCGCCGAGTGGGTGACGCGGCTGCGCGGGCAGATCGAGCCGTTCCTCGACTTCGAGGGCGGCAACGCGGCCGTCATGGTGAACAACCTGGACTGGACGGCCGGGATGTCGGCCATCGAGTTCCTGCGGGACATCGGCAAGCACTTCCGGGTCAACAAGATGCTGACCAAGGAGTCCGTGGCCCGCCGCCTGGAGTCCCAGGAGGGCATCAGCTACACCGAGTTCAGCTACCAGCTGCTGCAGGGCATGGACTTCCTGGAGCTGTACCGGCGCCACGGCTGCGTCCTGCAGCAGGGCGGCAGCGACCAGTGGGGCAACCTCACGGCCGGCCTGGACCTGATCCACCGGCTGGAGCCGCACGCGTCCGTGCACTGCTTCGCCACGCCGCTGATGACGAAGGCGGACGGCACCAAGTTCGGCAAGACCGAGGGCGGCGCCGTCTGGCTGGACCCGGAGATGACCTCGCCGTACGCGTTCTACCAGTTCTGGCTGAACGCGGACGACAAGGACATCGCGACGTACAACCGCGTGCTGAGCTTCAAGAGCCGCGAGGAGCTCGAGGAGCTGGAGAAGCTCACCGAGGAGCGCCCGCAGGCCCGTGCGGCGCAGCGGTCGCTCGCCGAGGAGCTGACGACCCTGGTGCACGGCGCCGGCCAGTGCGCCGCCGTGATCGCCGCGTCGAAGGCGCTCTTCGGCCAGGGCGAGCTCGCGGAGCTGGACGAGGCGACGCTGCGGGCGGCGTTCGCCGAGCTGCCGTCCCTGAAGGTCGCCGAGCCGGCGCCGGTGGTGGACCTGATGGCCGAGGTGGGCCTGGTCGCCAGCAAGTCGGCGGCGCGGCGGACGGTGAAGGAGGGCGGCGCCTACGTGAACAACGTCAAGGTCGCCTCCGAGGACGCTGTACCGGCCGCCGCGGATCTGCTGCACGGGCGGTGGCTGCTGCTGCGCCGGGGCAAGAGGAACCTCGCCGCCGTCGAGATCGGCTGACACGGCTCCCCGGCGCCATTCTGTCGGTGGCTACCGGTAGACTGGGCGGCATCCGCCACTTGCGGAACATGTCGACCGCTGTACCTCATGATGCGTGGTCACCCGGAC
>NZ_JBFAXR010000124.1:0-25314 GCF_040680895.1 Streptomyces sp. NPDC051940
GAGGTACCAGGGCAGGTCGCTGTAGACGTGCAGCAGCGTGTACGCCATGATCTCGCGCGGGTCGACACAGCGTCCGTACGCCGCCTGTACGCGGCGGCCCGGGCCATCCGCTCCTCGTGCTGCTTCGCGAACAGCTCCAGCATCGCCCGCTTCCCGGCGATGACCCGCTTCTGGTACTCGGCGTCGACCGCGGCCCAGCGCCGTACCAGGTCCGTCTCCTTCTTGCAGGCCACGTCCTGCACGGCCGCCTGCACGGCCGCCTGCTGCCGTGCGTCGCCCGCCAGTCCGAGATCCTCCCGCGCGGTGAGCGGGTCGGCCGTCCGGTAGCCGTGGTCCGCCATGCACCGCGACCACTCGGCGAGCAGGGCCTTCACCCGGGGGTCGGCGTTCGACTCCTGGGCCGCCTCCTCGGCGAGGTCGGTGAGGACCGTCGGGTGCACGAAGTCCGCGCCGGGCCGGTTGATCAGCAGGCCCGCCTCGCCGAAGCACCCGATGACCGGCACCTCCCTGCCGCCCAGCACCGGCCCCTTCATGGCCCGGGCCTGCTCCAGGGTCACCGGCACCTCGTCGGCGCCGAGGCTCTGGTCGCCGTACAGCGCCAGCTCCTCGTCGGCGGTCAGCTCCCGCTCGCGCGCGGGCGCGTCCACCGCCGGGTCGAGGGAACGGGGGTCTGCGTAGCCGTACTCGGCGGCGAGTACGGGGTCGTCGACGCCGTAGAGGTAGGTGTACGGGCCGACGCCGGCCGGTCTACGCTCCCGTACCGGTACATAGTCGAGGCCGAAGCCGGCCATGCACTTCTCCGTCAGCCGGTCCCGGGCCTCCTCCAGGACGCGCTGGTCCGCGTCGGAGATCTCGTACCGCTCCAGAGGGAAGTGCAGCCCGTTGGTGAGGCTGTGCGCCGCGGTCACGGCCCGGGCCGCGGGCGCCGGGGACGCGGACTTCTCCGGGGGCGCCGGGTCGGCGCCGGTGCAGGCACTCAGCAGGGCGGCGAGGACGGCGGCCGAGGCGGCGGTCGCTGCGAAACGCACCGGGCGACTCCCAGAGGGTGAGGGGCGAGCGGGGCCCGGCTCCGCCGCACGGCGGAACCGGGCCCCTCCGGTCGGGTCGGTCAGACGCCGCAGTTGGGCGCGGACCAGGACCGGCTGGTGCGGCCGTCCACATGGGTGTGGTCGTTGTGGTCCGGGTAGCCCGGGCCGAAGATGCCGCCGAACCCGTGGTAGCGGGCCCGCTGGGCCAGGGTGCACAGCGAGGGCGAGCCGACCAGGTCGGCCGCGTCACCGTACAGATGGCGGCTGTTGGACGCGCCGCCCACCGCGCTGTTGCAGGAGTACGAACGGAAGCCGCTGGAGATGTTGATGGGCACGCTGCCCAGCGCCTTGCGCATCGCCTCGAGCTTCCACATGGTGCGCTTGGCGTTCTCCTTCGCGCTCGCGGCACTCACCGCGCCGCCGGAGAAGTCCGAGTTGCACTTGTTCATCTCGCTGTACGTGAAGTGGATCGGCGTGCAGTCCGGGTCCTGCAGCTCGTACAGCTTGCTGAAGGTCTGCGGACCGGCGATGCCGTCGGCCGACAGCCCGTACGCCTGCTGGAAGCGGGTGACCGCCGCCTTGGTCGCCGGGCCGAAGGCGCCGTCGTACGCGAGGATCTCGCCGTACGCGACATGGCCCGCGACGCGGATCTGCAGCTGGGTGACGTCGGCGCCGGACGTGCCCTCTGAGAGGGTCCGGCCCCAGGTGTAGCACTCGTCCGCGTGGGCCGTGCCGGCGGTGGCCACGGTGCCGCCGATCGCCGCTACGGCGACCAGCAGGGCGGACAGCATGAGCCTGACGGTACGTCTGAGCAACACGCACCTCCGGTGGGGTGGAGGGATCGGGGGGCGTGTCGAGCATGTCTTTACGACGCGGGCACGTCAAAGACCGGAGGCTCCGCCAGAGGTCCAGTCCTGCGATGCAACCGGGCCGCGGGCGATGGCCGGCGCGGCCCGGTGACGGGTCAGTCGTTCGGGACGGTCTCGTACCGCGGGGTGCGCTCCGCCATCTGCTTCAGCGCGTCCTTGCGGTCGCGCTTGGAGAGCCGGTCGATGTACAGCCGGCCGTACAGATGGTCCGTCTCGTGCTGCAGGCAGCGCGCGAAGTAGCCCGTGCCCCGCAGCACGACGGGCTCGCCCCTGAGGTCCTGGCCGCGCACCACCGCGTAGTCGGGGCGCGCCAGCGCCGCGTACGCGCCGGGCACGGACAGGCAGCCCTCGTTGGAGTCGTCCAGCACGCGGCGGTCCGCGGGGAGCTCCTCCAGCACCGGGTTGCAGACGGCGCCCACATGGCGGACGCCCTCGTCGTCGGGGCAGTCGTAGACGAAGACCTTCAGGTCCACGCCGATCTGGTTGGCCGCCAGGCCCACGCCCTCGGCGGCCCGCTGGCTGGCGAACATGTCGTCGACCAGCGCCGCCAGCTCCTCGTCGAAGGACGTCACGTCCTGGCACTCGCGATGCAGCACGGGGTTGCCGACGACGGTGATGGGGCGGGCCGTGCCGCGCTCGCGGAAGGCCGCCTCCCTGGCCTCGGCGTCGGTGACGTCGTCGACGTACCCGACCTCCGAGGAGGTCTCCTCCACCTGTGCGTGCTGAGTCATCGTCCGCTTACGCCTTCCGGGTCATGGTGCTGCCTGGACAAGGGTACGTGCCCGCACCGACGCTTCGCGTCCCTGGGCGGGCGGCGGACCGCGGACCGGCCGGCTAGCCGACCTCCTCCAGATCCCGCCAGTCCCTGCTGTCCGGGCTGTCCGCGGCCCAGCTGTCCAGCAGCCCCCGCACCAGACCGGCGGGCGCCGCTATGCCGCATTCGCGCTCCGGCACCCACAGGCTCTCCATCCGGTGCAGCAGAGGCCCCGGCTGGCCGGGCTCGCTGTGGTCGTGCGGGTCGAGCATCCCCGCCTGGGAGGTGCCGCCCTCCGCGGACGGCATCCGGCTCTCGGAGCACGTACGGCACAGCAGCCGGACGGACGACGACCAGTCCTCCGCCGCGTAGCCGGCGTCCGCCGCGAGGTCCTCCAGCGCGTCCCGGTCGGCCTCCGTCGCGGCCTCGAGCAGGACCACCCAGGTCGGTACGGGGGACGGGGCCCAGAGCTCTATCTCGTCGAAGACCGGGTACGAGTGCCCGGCGGCGGTCGTCCGCTCGCCGTGCGGCACCCCGTCGTGCAGCACGACCTCGCCCCAGCGCCGCCCGGACGACGGCAGCGGGATGGACTGCACCTCGACGCGTGCCGGGTCCAGCCGCCGGCCCCAGACGACCTCGGCCTCACCCTCCGGCGACAGCCGTACGGCGGCGCTGCCCAGCCGCATGCCGAGCGGCTCGAGGGACGACAGCTGCGCGGAGTCCCGGCCGACGGCCTCGTCCAGGCCCGGCACCCGCAGCCCGTACGCCTGCCAGGCCCGGCGGGCCAGCGGCCAGTCCTGCAGCGCGGTGGCCGCGATGCCGACGTTCCACCAGTCGGGGGCCCCGGAGCTGCGGTCGAGCAGCGCGACGGCCCGCAGGCCGGCGGCCCGGGCCTGCTCCCAGTCGTGCCGGAACTTGTGCAGCAGGGCGAGGTTGAACCACGACTCCGAGAGCCACGGCTCCAGATCCGCGGCCCTTGTGAGCAGGGCGCCGGCGTCCTCGTACCGCCCGTCGCCGATCAGCGTGAAGGCACGGTCGGTCGCCTGCCGCCACGAGGCGGAGGGCCGATGCCGTCCTTTGCCGAATATCCTCACGATTCGCATCCAACCATGCCGTGCCTGACCCGCGCTTCTTACCGATCGGTTCCGGTGGATTTCCGCTGGCCGGCGCCGTCGTACGGGGCGGTGTCCCCGCCGTCCCCGTACGGCCCCGGCCCCCCGGTACTCCCGTCGTACCGGGTGGTGCCCCTGTCCCTTACGGCCACTACCCCGTGCAGGGCGGTCACGACCCTCGGGTCGTACTCCGCGGCCGTGTCCAGGCGCAGCCGCTCCAGGGCGAAGAGCGGCCCCTCGACCCGGCTTCCCGCCGCCAGGTCGTCGTAGTCGTTGACCGCCCGAACGATACGGGCAGCCAGCGGTTGCTCGCGATAGGGCTCCGCCTGCAGCTCCACGATCCGCGCCACGGGCGTCCCCACCCCGGTCTGCCGCACCACGGCGGCCCCCAGCAGCGCGATCCGCCGCCGGTCCGGCTCCGCCAGCGGCTCGGTGGCGCCGTCGGGCACCGGGTCGATCAGGGACAGCTGCCCGATGTCGTGCATCAGCGCCGCCTGCTCCAGTACGTCCAGCTCCCGCCCGGCCAGCCCCAGCTCCCGGCCCACCGACCGGCTGAGCTCCGCCACCCGGCGGGCGTGCCCGGGCGGGGTGTAGCCGGCGATCTCGGTGGCGCGGGCCAGGGAGGCGATGGTCTGGCGGTAGGTGGCGCGTACGGCCTCGTAGCGGCGGAAGGAGAGCTGGGTGAGCAGCAGGGGCAGGCTGAACACGGGCAGCGCCCAGACGCCCGCCACAGCCGTCGCCAGGGCCATCACGGCCCCGGTGGCCACCATCGCCGAGCCGATGCCCGGCAGGGCCCGCAGCTCGTCCCGCAGCAGCGGTGCGAACGGCCAGCCGGTGCGGGCCTGTGCCAGCAGCGCGCTGAGCACGGCCTCGCAGAGGGTCGTCAGCGCCAGGACGAGGACCAGGCTGAGGGCGTACGCCGGTCCGCGCCCGCCCGTGAGCCGGCCGAGGGCACCGGAGGTGAACAGCGGCTGGAAGCAGGTGGCGGCGAACGCCGTGGCCAGCACCCGGCGGGCCAGCTGCTCCACCACGGGCGGCCCGAAGCCGCCGGCGATCCGCGGGATGCTGCCGATCAGGGTGGCCGTGGCGACGACGGCGACGATCTGCGGGATGCCGTGCGCGGCCGTCATCCCGGCGGACTCGCCCAGCAGGGCGTACGCCAGCGAGCCGGCGGTCCCCAGCGGGGCCGTCAGCCGGTGTCCGGTGCGCGAGCCCGCCAGCTCGCCGACGACGATGAGCGCGGCGAAGGCGCAGGCCAGCCCCGGCTGGCGGAGGCCGTCCGCCATCGTCCGGACCAGGCCCAGGGCGGCGAGCGTGCCGGCGAGGGCGTAGGCCACGGCGACGACGCCCGGTGTCCGGGGGCGGACGAAGCGCGGCACGACGGCGCCGGGGGCGGGGAGGGGGGCCGTGGTCATCGGGGGGCGTCCCGGAGGTCGGAGAGCCGGGGCGAAGCGTTTCCGCTGCCCGCTTCGCGGGGGGTGCCGGGGGCGGGGCGGCGGGGGTCGGGGAGGGCGCGCTCCGCGTCCGGTACGGGGCGGGCCGCCTCGTCGGACGTCACCGCGGCGTGCCAGCCGTGCCGGCCGATCGCGCGCACCAGGGCGTGCACCATCCGCGGGTCGAACTGCCGCCCCGCGCACCGCTCGAGCTCCGCCAGCGCCACGGACACCTCGCGGGCCCGCGAGTAGCTGCGGGTGGACGTCATCGCGTCGAAGGCGTCCGCGACGGCCACCACCCGGGCGAACTCGGGGATGTCGTCCCCCACGAGCCCGTGCGGGTAGCCGCGCCCGTCGAGCCGCTCGTGGTGGTGCAGGATCGCGGACCGGGCCTCCCCCAGGAAGCCGATGCCGCGCACCATCTCGTGCCCGTACTCGGGATGCAGCTGGATGACGCGCCGTTCCTCGTCCGTCAGCGGCCCGTCCTTGCGCAGGATCCGCGTCGGTACGCCGAGCTTGCCGACGTCGTGCAGGATGCCCGCGAAGCGCAGCACCTCCTGCCGCTCCTCCGCCATCCCCAGCTCACGCCCGATCAGCACGGACGCCCGGCCGACGCGCTCGCTGTGGCCGCGGGTGTAGCGGTCCTTGATGTCGACTGCCTGCACCAGGGCGCGGATGGTGGCCTGGTGGGCGGCTCGTTCGCGGTGGTACTGGGCGAAGACCCAGCAGGAGATGTGCATCGGGAGCAGGACGAGCAGCGAGCTGACGGGCCCGTACGGGCTGCGCCACAGCACGGCCATCATCAGCCCGGCCAGCCCGTGCACCAGATAGGCCGGCACACCGGCGGGCAGCGCGCGCAGCACACCGCCCACGGGGCGCCGTTCGGCGGCGACGAGCACGGCGGCGTCGAGCAGGCTCACGGCGAGGCAGAAGACGAGGGCGACGCCGAGTCCGGGCAGCAGCAGCTCGGGGAACGCGGGCTGCTCGAGCCTGTCGTGCGCGGTAAGCCGGCAGACGGCCGCCGCCGCGGCTGCGGCCAGCCCGAGCTGCGCGGCGCGCCACACGCGGCGCAGTGCGGCGTGCTCGCCGCGGACGGAGGAGAACAGCGCGCCCGGTACGGCGACCAGGACGGCCTCGGCGGGCTCGAGCAGGAACGCTCCCGCGAGCAGCACGGGGTAGAAGCCGGCCAGCCCCTCGCCACCGCTCTGGATCCGCCGCCACACGGGCTCGCAGACCCCGTACAGCCCGGCGAGAACGACGACGGCCGCCCAGTCGGCACCGCCCCGCACCACGGGCGCGGCACACACCGCGGCTCCCGCCACCACCCCCGCGACCAGAGCACGCCCCGCCGCAGGCATCCGCACCGCCCCCACTCCTCCCGGTCGTCGAGCTCCGGGTGAGGAGAATAGGACCGCACCACGAGCCACCGACGCGCTTTGCCGCGGATTACCCCCATCGGGTCACCCAGCACGTTACGCTCCGCGCCGATCACCCCGAACCCGGCCGCCGAACGCCGCCGGCGAGGGCACGGTGCCCCTGCGGGGCGCGGCGGGGGCGGTGCGGTGGCCCCGCGGGGAGCGGCGGAGACGCTGCGGTGCGCACGATCGCCGGGCGCGGCGGGGGCGCTGCGGTCACGGGGCTGGATCGCCGGGCCCGGCGGGGGCGCTGCAGTCAGGGCGCTGGATCGCCGAGTCCGGCGGGGGCGCTGCGGTCAGGGCGCTGGATCGCCGGGCCCGGCAGGGGCGCTGCAGTCAGGGCGCTGGATCGCCGAGTCCGGCGGGGAGTGCTGTGGTCAAGGGGGGCCTCCCGTCTGCGGGGCCGCTGCGCCCGCCCGTGCCGCCCCCTGGGCGGCCCAGCCGCCCGCAGCGGTGCCACGTCAGCCGGCCACCGGCCACCGGGCATCATGGCGAAGGGCGCATCCCAGCCCGTCCCGCGTTTGAGGACGAGCGCCGCAGGCGCGACGCGGGCGCAGCCCGCGACGGGGGACCGGGGGCGGAGCCCCCGCAGCGCAACGCGACATGCAGCCTGGCCGGCGTTTGAGGCCGAGGCGCGCAGCGCCGACAAGCCGGCGCCCAGGCACCGGAGCGGAGGGCGCAAACCAGCCCGTCCGGCGTTTGAGGACGAGCGCCGCAGGCGCGATGCGGGCGCAGCCCGCGACGGGGGCCCGGGGGCGGAGCCCCCGCAGCGCAACGCGACATGCAGCCTGGCCGGCGTTTGAGGACGAGCGCCGTCCAGGCGCGACCGCGGGCGCAGCCCGCGAACGGGGGACCGGGGGCGGAGCCCCGGGGGAGGGTCAGCTGAGGGGGGCGTCCGGGACCTGTTCGCCGGACTGGATGAGCTCGATCCGGCCCATCACCTTCGCCCGAAGGTCGGACGGAACATCGTCCGACCCACAGCACCGCTTGACCAGCTTCTTGACCGCCTGCTCAAGCCCGTACTTCTCCAGGCAAGGACTGCACTCGTCAAAGTGCACCTGGAACTTCTCGCAGTCACTCTGCGGCATCTCCTGATCGAGATACTCGTAGAGATGGTCGAGGATCTCTGAGCAATCCGTCTCGTGCGGCTCTCCGCAGCTCATGACCCCGTGCCCTTTCCCGTCTCGCCCGCCGGCACCAGCCCGCGCTCACGTGCGTAGTCCTCCAGCAGCTCGCGGAGCTGCCTGCGGCCCCGGTGCAGCCGGGACATGACCGTACCGATGGGTGTCCCCATGATGTCCGCGATCTCCTTGTACGCAAAGCCCTCTACGTCCGCGAGATACACGGCGATGCGGAACTCCTCGGGAATCGCCTGCAGCGCCTGCTTCACGTCCGAGTCCGGGAGGTGGTCGAGCGCCTGCGCCTCCGCCGACCGCAGCCCGGTCGACATGTGCGACTCGGCCCGCGCGAGCTGCCAGTCCTCGATCTCCTCGGCGGCGCTGCGCTGCGGCTCCCGCTGCTTCTTGCGGTAGGAGTTGATGAACGTGTTGGTCAGGATGCGGTACAGCCACGCCTTGAGGTTCGTGCCCTCACGGAACTGGTGGAAGGACGCGTACGCCTTCGCGTACGTCTCCTGCACCAGGTCCTCCGCGTCCGCGGCGTTCCGCGTCATACGCAGGGCGGCCGAGTACATCTGGTCCAGGAACTCGAGGGCGTCCCGCTCGAAGCGCGCGTTGCGCTCGGCGGCACTCTCCTCGGCCCGCTCCGCCGGCTGACCGTCTGCGTCGGTCCCAGTTACGAGACCCACCTCCTCCAGAACCTTGACGGAACCCGCGGCGGACTCCGCCGCGACTTCCCTGTCCGATTCGGAGAATAGACGACCATCGTGCAGGTCCGCCGCCCGGTTCTTCGCAGGCTGAACCGACTGAGCGCCGTTCCAGCCGAGCGTGGCGCCCTGTCCCTGGTCAGCGTGCTCGGACCGGGAAAGGCACATGGCTCCACCCATCCGGCGGGCCTCCTCTTCGCATCCTGATTCGTGTCCACGGTGCATCGACGTCCCGCACAACACCTGTACCGCGCCGTGCATTCCCGGGTACCTTCTGCTCCGACAGATGGGACGTGGGACGTCCCATGTATCGCACCGCACCTCACCGAGGGAGAGCGAACCCGTGACATTTCCCATATGTCATGAGCCCAACAGACCCACCCGCCCAGGCCCCCTCCGCAGAGCCGCCACGAAGGCCGCGACCGCCGCGGCCGCCGCCCTGGCCGCCGTAACCGCCCTGCTGCCCGCCGGTACGAGCACGGCGGCGGCGGCCGACGAAGCCGCCGCCACCCCCCTCTTCGAGCAGCAGGTCCTCTTCAAGGGAGCGAACGAACAGGGCTACGCCTGCTTCCGCATCCCCGCCGTCACCAAGGCGGCCGACGGCACCCTGCTGGCCTTCGCCGAGGGCCGGGTGAACAACTGCGGCGACGCCGGCGACATCGACCTGGTGCTCAAGCGCTCCGCCGACGGCGGCCGCACCTGGTCGCCGCTCCAGGTGATCCGCGAGGGCAACGGCGACACCGTCGGCAACCCGGTGCCGATCGTCGACGGCCGCACCGGCCGCATCACGCTGATCAGCACCCGCAACAAGGGCGTCGGCAGCTCCGGCAACTGCCCGGTGCCGTGCGAGCGCCTGCCGTACGTCCAGCACAGCTCCGACAACGGGCGGACCTGGACCGCGGAGCGCCCGCTCGGCGCGCAGGCCACCCGCCCCGACTGGAACGCCTGGTACGCGAGCGGCCCGGTGCACGGCATCCAGCTGACGAAGGGCCCGCACGCGGGCCGGATGGTGTTCGGGATCAACGCCGAGACCTGGGACGCGACGGCCTCGCGCATCTCGTACAACCACGCCGGGCTCGTCTACAGCGACGACGGCGGCGACACCTGGCGTATCGGAGCGGTCGACACCTTTCCCATCAGGGCGGACGGCACCTTCAGCCAGAAGCCCAGCGAGATGACCCTCCTGGAGCGCGCAGACGGCTCGATCTACGTCAACGGCCGCGAACAGGACGGCACGGACCTCGGCCACCGCGACCGGGCGGTCAGCCGCGACGGCGGCGAGACGTTCGCCCAGGGCTTCACGAACATCCCCGACCTGCACACCCCGCAGGTCCAGGGCTCGACGATCCGCCTGCGCTCGACGGCGCGGGACGGCTACAGCCGCGTCCTGTTCTCCGGACCGGCCGACCCCGACCGCCGCCGCACGATGATGATCCGCAGCTCGTACGACGAGGGCCGCACCTGGGAGGGCGCGGACCGGGGCAGGGTCGTGACGACGGACTGGTCCGGCTACTCGGACCTGGTGAACGTCGACGACGACACCGTCGGCCTGATGTACGAGGGCGGCCCGGTCGACGCCCGCGACGAGATCCGCTTCGTCCGCTTCGACGAGGCGTGGCTGGGCGGGCGCCGCGCGCCGGACCCGGTGACGGCGGACCTCGGGCCGGGCGCCCGCCCCGCGCTGGTGCTGGGCGGCGCGCAGCCGACGGACGGCCGGTTCGGCGGCGGGCTCGCCCTCGACGGCGTGGACGACCATGTCCGGCTCCCCCACCGGGACTCGCTCCCGCTGGACGACTCGGACTTCACGGCGGGCGTCTGGTTCCGCTACACGGCGACGAGCGGCGAGCAGCCGCTGCTGTGGATGGGCGGCGTCGGCAACCGCTCGCCCTATGTGGCGCTGCGCGCCCTGCCCGCGGAGGGCCGCGTGGTGGCCGAGCTGACGGTCGCGCCGGCGGGCCCGGTCCGGGTGCCGCTGCCGGTCGTACGGGCGTCGAGCACGGGCGCGTACAACGACGGGCGGTGGCACCACGCGGTCGTGCGCCGCGGCGGCGGACAGGTGACGCTCACGGTGGACGGCACGTCGTTCACCGCGCCGGACGTCGCCGGATCCGTCAGCCGCAACTCCACGTTCGGCGTGCACCTGGGCCAGAAGGTGGACGGCCGGATCCGCTTCGCGGGCGCGCTGGACGAGGTCCGGGTGTACGACCGGCGGCTGACGGACGCCGAGGTGGCGGCGCTGTCGGCGGACAACGCCACCGGCGGGTCGCTGGACCACGACGTGGTCCTGCGGCTGCCGCTGGACGCGGTGGACGCGCCCTGATCCCCGCCGGGCCGGTCACAGCCCCTTGAGCCACTCCCCGACCCCTTCGGTCAGGACGGCGAGCGCGTCGTCCTGACCGAGGTCGGCGGCCTTCGGTACGGCGAACGAGTGATCGCCCCACGGCACGGTGACGATCCGCGTCCCCGCCGGGAACTCCTCCGGCCGCCCGAAGGTGTCCCGCTCCCCCTGGACCACGAGGGTCTCGACCCCGGCGCCGGTGAGCTCGTCCGCGCGGGACTTCTCCGGCGTCCCCGGCGGATGCAGGGGGAAGGCCAGCGCGAGCACGGCCCGCGCCCCCAGCTCCCGCGCCGTCCTGCAGGCGACGCGCGCCCCGGCGCTGCGCCCGCCGGCCACGACGGGCGGCCCGGGCTTCTCCAGCGCGGGCCACAGCGCCGTCCAGGCGGTGTCCAGGGTCCTGGGAGCCGGGGCGAGCTTCTTCCCGGCGACGCGCCAGGGCTGGTCCACGAGGGCGACGGTGACGCCGAGCGCGGGCATCGCCTCCGCGAGCGCCAGCAGGTCCCGGGAGGGACCGGTGCCGCCGGCGCCGTGCCCGAGGGCGAGCACGAGCCGGGGCTTTTTCGCCGCGTGCCAGGTGATGCGGGCGTCGCCGGCGGGGGTGGGGATCAGCTGCTGTGTCACGCGGGCCATGATGCCCCTCGCGGGTTCAGAAGAGCGTCTCCTCCTCCGGCGCCTCGATCTCCTGGACCAGCTCCGCTCCGCTGTTGCGGACGTTGCTGACGGCCGTCGACACGGGGTACGCCTTCAGCAGTCCGGCCGGGGGCGGTGCGAGCAGGCCCACCAGCTCCTCCAGGTCCGCGTTCGCGGGGTCCAGCCAGGTGTCCCAGCGGTCCGGGGGCAGCATCAGCGGCATCCGCGGGTGGATGTCGTGGAGCGAGGCCGGACCGCCCTCGTACGCAGGACCGTCCGGCAGCGGCGTCGACTCGGCCTCCGTCGTGAGCACCGTGCAGGTGACCCACCAGGCGCGCGGATCGTCGTCGCCCAGCGTCTTGTCCCGCCAGAACTCGAACAGCCCGGCCATGGCGAAGACCGACCCGTCCCGCGGGGTGATGAAGAACGGCTGCTTGCGCGGCCGCTTCTTCTTCCCCTCCTGCTCCAGCTTCAGCTCGCCCTTGGCCGTTATCCACTCGAAGTAGCCGTCGGCGGGCAGCAGGCACCGCCGCGAGGCGAAGGCCCGCCGGTACGCGGGCTTGTCCATCACCGTCTCCGCGCGGGCGTTGATCATCTTGACGCCGGTGTCGGGGCTCTTCGCCCAGGACGGCACCAGGCCCCAGCGCAGGGTGCGCAGCTGGCGCACCGGGCGGGGGTCGCCCGAGTCCTTGACCGGCCGCTCCAGCACGGCGTAGACGTCCTTCGTCGGCGCGACGTTGTAGTCGGGCTCGATGGCCTCGGTGGGGTCCCACTTCTCCACGTCGAAGATCGTGACGAGGTCCTCGGGCTTCCGGCTCGATGCGTAGCGTCCACACATGCCGCCCACGATCCCACGCCCCTCTGACAGCGCGTGTCCCGGCCCGCAGACCCACCGCACCCCGTCACCCGCGCCCGTGGGAAACTGCCGACCCCTATGACAATCGGAGGAGGCCCCGATGAGCGACGACCTCAGCCTCGGCGAGCTGTGGGACCGCGTCACCGGAACGCAGCCCGACCCCGAGCAGTGGCTCATCGCGGCCACCGCGGCCGTCGCCCTGGCCGCCGTCGTTTCGGGCACCCCGTGGCGCATGCTGCGCAACGCCGTCACCATCGCGCACGAGGGCGGCCACGGCCTCGTGGCGCTGCTGACCGGCCGGCAGCTCACCGGCATCCGCCTGCACTCGGACACCTCCGGCCTCACCGTCAGCCGCGGCAAGCCCCGCGGCCCGGGCATGGTGCTGACGGCCGCCGCCGGCTACACCGCCCCGAGCCTGCTCGGCCTCGCCGGCGCCTGGCTGCTGTCCTCCAACCACATCACCGCCCTCCTGTGGGGCGCGGTGCTGCTGCTCGCCGCCATGCTGATCATGATCCGCAACGCCTACGGCGTCCTCACGGTCGTCGTCACCGGCGCGGCGTTCTTCCTGATCTCCTGGTTCACCGACGCCGACGTACAGGCCGCGTTCGCCTACTGGTCCGTCTGGTTCCTGCTGATCGGCGGCGTCCGCCCGGTGTGGGAGCTGCAGCGCAAGCGCAGCCGGGGCCGCGCCCCGGAGTCGGACGCCGACCAGCTGGGCCGGCTCACCCGCACCCCCGCCACCCTGTGGGTGTTCGTGTTCTACGCCGTGTCGCTCGGCGCCCTGGCGGGCGGCGCCCGCCTCCTCGTCCCGTGACAAGCGGTACCGACGGCCCACGACCGGGGAGACCACACCGGCCCCACGGGGACCGGAGCGGACCCGGCGGCCCACTAAAGTGGACCGCATGACCGCCGTACACCCGGATCACTGGCCCGCTCCCACCGCCTCCGACCCCGTCGAGGCCGGCGTGACCGTGCCCGGGTCCAAGTCGGTCACCAACCGCGCGCTGGTGCTGGCGGCCCTCGCGTCCGAGCCGGGCTGGCTCCGGCGGCCGCTGCGCTCGCGCGACTCGTCGCTGATGGCCCAGGGGCTGCGCGCGCTCGGCGTCGGCATCGAGGAGACGGTCTCGTCGAGCTCCTCCGCCGCGGACGGCACCGGCGAGGCCTGGCGTGTCATCCCCGCCGGGCTGCACGGCCCGGCGACGGTCGACGTCGGCAACGCGGGCACCGTGATGCGCTTCCTGCCGCCCGTCGCCACGCTCGCCGCGGGCGACATCCGCTTCGACGGCGACCCCCGCAGCTACGAGCGCCCCCTGCACGGCGTGATCGACGCGCTGCGCGCGCTCGGCGCCCGGATCGACGACGAGGGCCGCGGCTCGCTGCCGTTGACGGTGTACGGCGGCGGCGCGCTGGAGGGCGGCACGGTCGAGGTGGACGCCTCCTCCTCGTCGCAGTTCATCAGCGCCCTGCTGCTCTCCGCCCCCCGGTTCAACCAGGGCCTGGAGCTGCGCCACACCGGCCGCACGCTCCCCTCCCTGCCGCACATCCGCATGACGGTCGACATGCTGCGCGCCGCCGGCGCCCAGGTCACCACGCCCGAGGACAGCGGCGAGCCGAACGTGTGGCGGGTCGCCCCGAGCGCCCTGCTGGGCCGGGACCTCACCGTCGAGCCCGACCTGTCCAACGCGCAGCCGTTCCTCGCCGCCGCCCTGATCACCGGCGGCCGGGTGACGATCCCGGACTGGCCGGAGCACACCACGCAGCCGGGCGACGCCCTGCGCGAGATCTTCACCGCGATGGGCGGCTCCTGCGAGCTCACCCACAAGGGCCTCACGCTCACCGGCACCGGAGCCGTCCACGGCATCGACATCGACCTCTCCGAGGTCGGCGAGCTCACGCCGGGCATCGCCGCCGTCGCGGCGCTGGCCGACTCCCCCTCCACCCTGCGCGGCGTCGCCCATCTGCGGCTGCACGAGACGGACCGGCTGGCCGCCCTCACCAAGGAGATCAACGGCCTCGGCGGCGACGTCACCGAGACCGCCGACGGTCTGCACATCCGCCCCCGCCCCCTGCACGGCGGCGTCTTCCACACGTACGACGACCACCGGATGGCCACTGCGGGCGCGGTGATCGGGCTGGCGGTGGAAGGTGTAGAGGTGGAGAACGTAGCGACGACCGCGAAGACCCTGCCGGACTTCCCCGCGATGTGGGCCGCCATGCTCGGCGAGAGAGCCTGACAGCCTGTCATGCGGCGCTACGGAAAGCACACCGACGAGGACGACGTCCGCATCCGCCCGGACCGCCGCGGCAGCCGGCCGCGCAGCCGTAACCGGCCCAAGCACGAGGACGCCGTGGAGGGTTTCGTGCTGACCATCGACCGGGGCCGGATCACCTGCCTGGTCGAGGGCCGCACGGTCACCGCCGTCAAGGCCCGCGAGCTGGGCCGCAAGGGCATCGTGGTCGGCGACCGGGTCGCGGTCATCGGCGATCTGTCCGGCGACGAGGGCACCCTCTCCCGCATCGTCCGCGTCGAGGAGCGCAGCTCCGTACTGCGCCGGACGGCGGACGACGACGACCCGTACGAGCGGGTGGTCGTCGCGAACGCCGACCAGCTGGCGATCGTGACCGCCCTCGCCGACCCGGAGCCGCGCCCGCGGCTGATCGACCGCTGTCTGGTCGCGGCGTACGACGCGGGGCTGGAGCCGCTGCTCGTCCTCACCAAGGCGGACCTCGCGCCGCCGGAGAAGTTCCTCGCCGCCTACGCCCCTCTCGGCGTACGGGCGGTGGCCACCCGCAAGGACGAGCTCTACGACGGCAGCGGCGCCGACCGGGTCCTGGAGGAGCTCGACGGCCGGATCACCGCCTTCGTCGGCCACTCCGGCGTCGGGAAGACGACCCTGGTCAACGCGCTCGTCCCGGACCGCCAGCGCGCGACCGGCGACGTGAACGCGGTGACGGGACGCGGCCGGCACACCACGACCTCGGCGCTGGCCCTCCCGCTGCCGGGGCCGGCGGGCGGCTGGGCCATCGACACCCCGGGCGTGCGGTCCTTCGGCCTGGCGCACGTCGATCCGTCCCGGGTCATCCATGCCTTCCCCGACCTGGAGCCGGGCACGGAGAACTGCCCGCGGGCCTGCAGCCACGACGAGCCGGACTGCGCCCTGGACGAGTGGGTCGCCGAGGGCCACGCGGACCCCGCCCGACTGCACTCCCTGCGCCGCCTCCTCGCCACCCGCGAGCGCCGCGAGGGCGACTAGCGCCTGTCTTCCGGATCACGCCGGGTTGCGCGGGGCCCGCGAACGGGGGGCCCCGCGCACCGCCGTCAGGCGACCTCGTAGGCCCGGACGACCGTCTGCACCACCCGCGAGCCGTCGGCGTCGGCCATCGTCACCCGCAGATGGACGAACGCGCCCGCCGGGGCGCCCCCGGGGATCTTCGCCTGCCAGCCGGCACCGGAACGGACGACCCGCGCGGCGTGCCAGCCGGTGACCGTCTCCGCGGTGCTCTGGTCGCCGTAGGCGTACTCCAGCCGGACGGACGCGAGGCCGACCGGACCGGCGTCGCCCGTCGCGCCGAGCGGGATGCTCGTCTCCACCCCCGCCGGCACCCGGTTGCGCAGATCGGACGGCACGTCCACGACGGGGACGAGGAGCGGCTGCACGCCCTGGTCCGCGGCGCCCGTACGGAACGTCCACTCGGTGGTGTACGCCAGGCCCACCCGGTTCAGCGCGGACGGCGGACGCCGCCACGCCTGCTGGAGGGTGACCTCCGCGTCCTCCTGCGGCAGCACGTAGACGCCCGAATCGACCGCCTGCGGCTCGCCGTTCAGCAGCAGCCGGCGGTAGCCGGAGTCGGTGCGGTCCGAGGTGGCGTCGTGTCCGCCCGCGTCCCCGAAGGGCGCGATCGTGTACGACAGACGGTTGGCGTCACGCGTCATCAGCGGCGCGCTGTAGGTGTTGCGGACGGGCCCGTACGGCGTCTTGAACCAGTCGGCGACCGCCTTTCCGGACATCAGGTGCGGCCCGTCGAAGGAGATGCCGTACGTGGTGCCGATCCCGCGCGTCGCCGAGCTGGTCCAGCCGAGGTCGGACGAGGCGGTGAAGAACTCCGTACGCCGCTGCGGAGCGGCGATCTGCAGCGGCGTGCCGCCGGTCCAGACCGCGCCCATCCCCGGCACGCTGGTCTGCACGTCCGACCAGTACGTCGTGTCGGTGCCCTGCACGTGGTAACGGGCGTCGCGCACGGCGAGGTCGCCGTCGTGCACCCGCTGCTCGCCGGCGGCCACGCCGCCCTGCGTGCGGTAGGCGAGGTTGTACAGATACGGGCTGCGCGCGGTCGCCGTACCGGAGAAGCTCACCGTCGCCGGCCCCTGCGCCAGCTCCGCCTGCAGGGCCTGGGAGTCCGGCCAGGTCACCGTGTACTGGGGCACGCCCGGCTCACCGGTGGTCTGGAAGCGGCCGACGGTGCCGGGGACGGCGGCCAGCACGCCCACCGCACCGGCCGTCTTCGCGGCCCGCGACCAGGTGAGGCCGTTGCCGCCGCCGGTGCCGGCGTCGAGCAGGACGATCCGGCCCTTCAGGTCGTGGGCGGCGAAGTTGGCGTCCGTCCCCTTGCCGATGTACACGACCTCCGCCGTGCCCTCGCCGTCGAACTCCGTTCCCTTCTGCAGGGGGACGGCGTCAAGGACGCGGCCGGCGGACGTCGTCAGCCTGGCGCCCGGAGCCGCCAGCCGTGCGGACGCCATGAACGTCAGCCGTTCGTCGCCGCTGACGGGCTGCGCGTAGACCGCCTTCGTCAGCGAGGGGATGGACTGCAGATAGCCGGCCATCAGCCGCCGGCTGTCGTCGAGGGCGAAACCGAGCCCCATCGCGAAGCCGCGCGGCTCGCTGGGGCGGTCGGTGTCCCAGGTGATCTCCGTGGCGTCGCGGGCGTCGAGTCCGACGGTGGTGTCGCCGTCGACGGTGACCCCGCCCTCGTACACCTGCGACACGGAGGCCACGCTGCCCACGTTCCCCGGCTCGTCCCGGGTCATGATCACGCCGCTCACGGCGTACGTGCCGAAGGGCACCCGGATCGTGGTGCTGCCGGCCGCGGGCCAGCCCAGCGTGTAGCGCCTGGCGGTGTCGCGGTGGTCGTCGAACAGCTGGAACGTGGACGGGTCGGCCGCCGGGTCGCCGTGCCGGTCGAGTCCGCGCACGGTGAGGTTCGCGGACGGCACCTCCATGCGCACGCCGAACGGGACGGTGACGCGCGCTCCGTCCGCCGTGCCGACCAGCCGGCCGGTGACGGTGCCGTACGCGCCGAGCGGCAGTTTCACGGACGGGTCGATCCGTACGGCCGCCTCCGCGGTGCCGCCCGCCGGGACGGTCACCGACCCGGCCGCCGCTTCGGCGAAGCCCGCGAGCGGGGTGCCGTCGTCCCCGCGGACGTCCTCGACGGCGAGGTCCAGGGTGACGTCCGCCCCGGACCGGTTGGTGAGGGTGACGGTCTTCGCCACGGGCTCCAGGCCCGACTGCGGGTACGCGAAGTCGCCGAGGGTGCGGCCGGGCGCCGCCGTGACGGGCTGGGATATCGCACGGGCCAGGTCCATCGGGCCCGCGCCCTGCTCCAGCACCGGCGTGTCGGTCCCGGCGGCGGAGGAGGTCAGCAGCTCCTTCAGCTCGGCCGGGGTGGCGTCCGGGTGCTGCTGGGCCAGCAGCGCGGCGCCGCCCGCGACGTGCGGGGTGGCCATCGACGTACCGGACATCGTGGTGTACGCCAGCTCGCCGCGTCCGCCCGCGCGGGCGGCGACGACGGCCACGCCCTGCGAGGCGATGTCCGGCTTGGCGCTCACGCCGTCGGCGGAGGGCCCGCGGCTGGAGAACGGGGCCGTGGCGCCCGTCCGGTCCAGGGCGCCGACCGTGAGGGCGGCAGGGGCGCAGCCCGGGGTGGAGACGGTGCCGCGCAGCGAGGCGTTGCCGGCGGCTATCACGAACAGGGCCCGGTCGCTGAGGCGTTGCACGGCGTCGACGTCGGGCCCGGCGCAGGACGTGGCGCCCGCGGAGCCCAGCGACATGGAGACGACGGAGGCGCCCTCGGCGACCGCCCACTCCATGCCCTGGATGATGCCGCTGGTGCTGCCGGAGCCGTCGTTGCCGAGCACCTTGCCGACGAGCAGGTCCGCACCCGGCGCCACACCCGCGTAACGGCCGTCGGAGGCGGCGCCGGTGCCGGCGACGGTGGTCGCCGTGTGCGTGCCGTGGCCGTCGAGGTCCTCGACGGCCTGCCCGTACACGAAGGACTTCGAGGCGGCGACGCGCCCCGCGAGGTCGGGGTGGGCGGTGTCCACGCCGGTGTCCAGCACGGCGACCTTGACCCCGCTGCCGTCCAGCCCAGCCGCGTACGCGGCGGGCGCGCCGGTCAACGGGACGGTGGGCGTGCCGAGATCGGGCGCCGCGGTGCCGCGCACGACCTCGTCGAGCCAGATCTTCCTGACGCCGCCGGTCTCACGGGCCTTGGCCGCGCTCGGCCGGAGGCTGCCCCACACCTCCTTGGCCTGCCGCTTGCCGATGCCGAGTCCGGCGCCGCCGATCGACTCCAGTACGGCGGTGCGTTCGGCGCCCGCGGTCGCGGTGCGCGGCAGCCGCCCGCCCGCGTACTCGACGATGACGGGCAGCCGGTCGCTGGAGGCGTCGTCGTAGCCGCTCGCGACGAGCTTGCCGACGTCGAACAGGTCGGCGTCCAGCAGCCCGCCGTCCACCAGCTTCTCCACGCCCTCGGGGAAGACGTACGTGATCCGGCCGTCGCGCCAGGTGGTGGCGGTGGCGTCGGTGCCGTCCGCGGCGCGCAGGGCCGCCGACAGCACCGTGCCGCCCGCGCCGACGCGGGCGTCGACGACGTCACCGGTGATCAGGGTGACGGACACGGACCGGCCGCCGTCGGCGGCGGTCAGCGGTACGGCGGATCCGTCATCGTCGGCGGCCGCGGGGGCACCGGTGGCGAACACGACGGCGGCGGCCGCCGCGGCCGCCGTCCGTCGCCAGGGCAGGGGGCGTTTCATCGAAGGTCTCCAGGAAGCGGGGCAGTTCGAAGTGCCCAGCCTCCCCGCGCCGGACCCGTCCCGGGGGCGCGCGTGTTGGCGAGACCTCGCCATGACGTCATTCCGCCACCGCTCACGGCCCGTCCCCGCCGCCCCGACCGGGCGCCCGCCGTCAACCGCAGGTCACGGATACCGAACTGATCGGCGAGGTTTGCCACACGCGCCCGCAAGGCAGATGCATAATCGCACCACGGTCAACGCGGACGAGGAGGTCAACCGGAGCAATGGCACTCGCATGGCTCCTCGTCGTTGTCGCCGGCATCCTCGAGACCGGGTTCGCGGTCTGTCTGAAACTCAGTCACGGCTTCACCCGGCTCTGGCCCACGATCGCGTTCGCCGCCTTCGCCCTGGGCAGCTTCGGCCTGCTCACCCTGTCGCTGCGGAAGCTGGACGTCGGCCCGGCGTACGCCGTGTGGACGGGCATCGGCGCCGCGGGTACGGCGATCTACGGCATGATCTTCCTGGACGACGTGGTCTCGACGCTCAAGCTGGTGTCGATCTCACTGGTGATCGTCGGCGTGATCGGACTGCAGCTGTCGGGGTCCGGCGGGCACTGACAGAAGGGTCGCCGCCAGCCGCCGCAGCGGATCGCCCTTCGCCGCCGGCGCGATCACATAGCTGAGCGTGATCCGGGTGAACTCCTCGCACGCGGCGGCCAGCTCCGGTCCGCCGTCCCAGTCCCCGGCCAGCGCCGCGACCGCGCGGTCGCAGACCTTGTCGACGATCTCCGTCGTGGTCTCCACCGGCTGCACCGACTCGGGCCGGCGCGGCCCGGGGAACACCCCGGCACGGTGCGGCGCCGGCAGCTCCTCGCTCCAGCAGCCGGTCAGCACGGCCCGTACGAGCGGATTGGCCCGGGCCGAGCGCAGCGTCCAGGCGCCCAGCGCGGTCAGCCGCCCGCCGGCGTCCGCCCCGGACCGCTCGGCGGCGGCCAGCGCCCGCTCCACACCGCTGAGATACTCGTCGACCTCACGTCTGAGCAGGGCCTGCGCGAGCCCTTCCTTGCTGCCGAACTCGTTGTAGAGGGTCTGCCGGGACACTCCGGCAGCGGCAGCGACATCGACCATCCGCACCCCGGCCCACGGCCGGTTCCTGAGCGCCGCGTAGGCGGCGTCGAGCAGTCCGTCTCGGGCTGTAGGCATCTTTGCCTCCACCACACGCTGTGGGCACAGAATTGACTCGTAGCCGAAGGCTGTCAAGGCTCCCCGCACACCGGCCGCCCGATGCGTTGACGACCATGCACAGGAGACCTGCGGCCGCTCTCGGGATACTGTTCGCCCATGGCCGACTTTCATGATGATCTCCGGCTGGCCCATGTACTGGCCGACCAGGCGGACGCGACGACGATGGCCCGCTTCAAGGCGCTCGACCTGAAGGTCGAGACGAAGCCGGACATGACGCCGGTGTCCGAGGCGGACAAGGCCGCGGAGGAGCTGATCCGCACCGCCCTGCGCCGCTCCCGGCCGCGCGACGCGGTGATGGGCGAGGAGTACGGCCTGGAGGGCGTCGGCCCGCGTCGCTGGGTCGTCGACCCCATCGACGGCACGAAGAACTACGTCCGCGGCGTCCCCGTCTGGGCCACCCTGATCGCCCTCATGACGCCCGGCGAGCAGGGTTACGAGCCCGTCGTCGGGGTCGTCTCCGCCCCCGCGCTCAGCCGCCGCTGGTGGGCGGTCAAGGGCGGCGGCGCGTACACCGGCCGCAGCCTCTCCCAGGCCACCCGGCTGCGCGTGTCGTCCGTCAACACCATCGCCGACGCCTCCTTCGCGTACTCCTCCCTCAAGGGCTGGGACGACCGGGGCCGGCTGGACAGCTTCCTGCATCTGAGCCGGGACTGCTGGCGCACGCGCGCGTACGGCGACTTCTGGCCGTACATGATGGTCGCCGAGGGCACGGTCGACGTCTGCGCCGAACCGGAGCTGTCGCTCTGGGACATGGCGGCGAACGCGATCGTGGTCGAGGAGGCCGGCGGCCGTTTCACCGGCCTGGACGGCAGGCGCGGCCCGCACAGCGGCAACGCGGCGGCATCCAACGGCCTGTTGCACGAGCAGCTGCTGGACTACCTCGGCGACTGAGCCGGGCGACCGGCCCGCTCGCCCACTCACGGGCGACGGAATACGGCATTCCGCACGCCGGAACAGGGCCTCGTGCGCCCCTTGTTGACCCAGTCCTCCCATGGGAGCCTGATGGTGCAGTCGCTTGTGCGATTGTGAAATTTTTCTCAGGCGCCCGCACCATCAGGCGCCCGGACCGGACTTGAGACCGAGAGGGGCTTTCGTTCCATGCTCGTACGTGACGCGATGAGCACGGTCGTCCTGACCATCGGCCCAGCCCACACCCTCCGCCAGGCCGCCGCACTGATGTCCGCCCGCAGGGTGGGCGCCGCGGTGGTCCTCGACCCCGACGACGCCGGACTCGGCATCCTCACCGAGCGCGACATCCTCAACTCCGTGGGAGCGGGCCAGAGCCCCGACCGCGAGACCGCCGAAGGCCACACCACGACCGACGTAGTCTTCGCGGCCCCCGAATGGACCCTGGAAGAAGCAGCGGCGGCGATGACACACGGCGGCTTCCGCCATCTCATCGTGCTGGAGAACGGCGAACCGGCGGGCATCGTCTCGGTACGCGACATCATCCGCTGCTGGGCCCCAACGCGGGCGGCGGCGGCCGCCTCCGCGTCGTAACACCTGGGAAGCGGAGAGGCCGGAGCCCTCTGGTTCTCCGGCCTCTCCGTCGTCGATACGGCAAGCGGCACCAGGTCGGCCGCGCAGGGCCTGGAGCGCGGCCCTCGAGCCGCTTGCCGTAGTCACTGGGGTCTCTCCTGAGTCCCCGATCCTACCTTGGACTCGATCCAAGTCAAGATGCGTCCGAATCTCGTACGAGATCTGGCCTTACCCTCGTACGCTGCTACCCTGGCTCGTATGAGCGACCTCCTGGACCGACTGCGCAACCGCGGCTGGCGGCTGACCTCCCAGCGGCGTGTCGTCGCGGAGGTCCTCGACGGCACGCACGTGCACTACACCGCGGACGAGGTGCACGCGCGGGCGGCCGCGCGGCTGCCGGAGATCTCGCGGGCGACCGTCTACAACACCCTGGGCGAGCTGGTCTCGCTCGGCGAGGTGATCGAGGTCTCCACGGACGGCCGCGCCAAGCGCTACGACCCGAACGCGCACCACGCCCACCAGCACCTCGTCTGCGACCGCTGCGGCGTGATCCGCGACGTCCACCCCACGGGCGACCCGGTCACGGACCTCCCCGACGCGGAGCGCTACGGCTTCACGATCTCGTCGGCGGACGTCACGTACCGCGGCATCTGCCCGTCCTGCGCGCAGGCGGCATAACCGCGCCAGGAATGAATTTGCGCTGGTCGGGGCCCGCCGGGTAGAGTCGTACTCACAACGACGCGGGGTGGAGCAGCTCGGTAGCTCGCTGGGCTCATAACCCAGAGGTCGCAGGTTCAAATCCTGTCCCCGCTACCAAGACGAAGGGCCGGAACCATTGGTTCCGGCCCTTCGTGCTGCCCGGCCGGCGTTTGAGGCCGAGGCGCGAAGCGCCGAAACTCCGGCCACCAGGCGCCAGGGCGAGAAGCTCAAAACCAGCCCGGCCGGCGTTTGAGGCCGAGCGCCGAAGGCGCGAAAAGCGGGCGCAGCCCGCAAGGGGGGCCCGGGGGCGGAGCCCCCGCAGCGAAAGGCGAGGGAGCCCATCCGCCGGGGCCCGGGGGCGGAGCCCCCGAAAAGGTCAGGCGGAAAGCTCCTGCGCCAGCGCATCGCGCAACCGCGCCGCCCGCTCCGCAACCTCCCGCGGCCCCAGCTCCGCGGCCCGCGCCGCCCACTCCCGAGCCTCCGCAAGCCCCCCGTGCCGCGCCTCGATGAGCGCGAGCCGCAGCGCCGCCCGCCCGTGCCCGGACTCCGCGGCCCGTCGCCACCAGAGCGCGGCCTCGGGCTCCCGGCCCTCCCGTACGAGCAGCAGCCCCAGGTTGAACGCCCCGTTCCGGCTGCCGGCCTCGGCAGCCGCCCGGTACCACCGCGCGGCCTCGCCGGAGTCGCCCCGCGCGGCGGCGCACATGCCGACCCGCACCTGGGCCCGCCGGTGCCCCTGCTCCGCGGCGGCCCGGTACCACCGCTCGCACTCGGCACCGCCCTCGGCACCGCCCTCGCCACCCCCGTCGAGCAGCGCGGCGAGCCGGAACGCGCCCTCCGCGCTCCCGCCCTCCGCGGCGAGCCGCAGCATGGCCTGGGCCCGCTCCTCCGCGACGGGACCGCCCTCCCGCAGCACGGCGATGCCGACCTGCAGCGCGGCCTCGCGGTGCCCGGCTCCCGCCGCCTGCTCGTACCAGGACAGCGCGGTGCGGGCGTCCCCCCGACCGGCGTGCAGGATGCCGAGGTTGAAGGCGGCGTCGACGCTCCCGGCCTCGGCGGCCTTGGAGAACCAGGGCTCCGCCCCCGCCGCGTCGCCGCGCTGCAGCAGCAGCACGGCCAGCGCGTTGGCGGCCTCGCGGTGCCCGGCGTACGCGGCGCGCCGGTACCACTGCTCGGCCTGCTCGGCCTTGTCCGCCCCCTGCTGCCCGGAGCAGAGCAGGGCGAGGTTGTACGCGCCGTTGACGTCGCCGGCGTCCAGCGCCTCGCGGTACCACCGCTCCGCGCTCGCCGCGTCGCCGCGGTCCGCGTGCAGCGCGCCGAGCGCGTTCGCGGCGTTGCCGTCGCCGTCCTGCGCGGCCTTGCGCCACCACAGGGCGGCGCCGGAGTCGTCGCCGGCGTCACGCAGCAGGAAGCCGAGCGCGCACGCGGCGCGGGGCTCGCCCTCCTTGGCGGAGGCGAGGTACCAGCGCTGCGCCTCCTCGGTCTCGCCGCGCTCCTCCAGCAGCGTGCCCAGGTACAGGGCGGCCCGCCGGTGGCCGCGGGCGGCGGCCTGCCGGTAGAAGTGCTCGGCCTCACCGGCCGGCCCGGGGTCGCGGATGCCGTTCAGGGTGTCCGGATCCGGCGCCGCCGCCGTACCGCGCTGCCGGGGCAGCAGCCCGCTCGCGGGCCCCGCGCCGCGGGAGCGGCGGTCGAGGATCCGGGCGAGCCGGTACGCGCCCTCCCGGTGCCCCTGCTCGGCGGCGACGCGGAACCAGCGCTCGGAGGCGGGGTCACCGCGGTGCTCCAGCAGATCGGCAAGGGCGTACGCCCCGAGCGCGTGCCCGTGCTCGGCGGACTGGCGCAGCCAGTATTCGGCCGCCGGCTCGTCGCCGCGCTCGCGGTAGTGCCGGCCCAGCGCGTGCGCGGCGGCGGCGGATCCGGCCACGGCGGCGATCCGCCACCAGCCGGCCGCCTCGTCGGCCAGACCGCGCTGGTGGAGCAGGACGCCCAGGTTGTTGGCGGCGGCCCGGTCGCCGTCGGCGGTGGCCGCACGCAGGTACGGCTCCGCACCGTCGAGGTCGCCGCGGCGCAGGAGTTCGGCGCCCAGCGCACTGTGGACAGCCCTGTCCGCGACGCCGGCAGTACGGCGAATCCCGGCCAGTCCCCCGGTCGGGATCTCCTCCTGCGCGCCGACGCCCGTTGGTCGCCGGGCCTCCAACACCCTTGCCTCATCCCCCATGAGAACCATCGTCGCATCACCTGCAACCCGCGTACACCTGGTATACCTCAGCCAGGAAGGTCACTTCAGCGTTTTGTCGACTTCCCGACAACACCCCATCCCAAACCCGTCCACCCCACATTCCCCCGATGCAGCGAATTCCGGCCCGATCACTTGACGTTGGGACCCGCGCACCCGTTCCCCCGTTAACCCCATAGATCAAGTACGCGCACTCAAGCACGCGCGTGACGGCCGCAACAAGACCCGGACGCCCGATTTGAGCATCTTCTGAGGGAGGGGCGGCCGACAGGGCCGGAACAAAGACGGAGGCCCCGGAAGGTGATGATCACCTTCCGGGGCCTCCGGTCAGTAGCGGGGACAGGATTTGAACCTGCGACCTCTGGGTTATGAGCCCAGCGAGCT
>NZ_JBFAXR010000125.1:0-24817 GCF_040680895.1 Streptomyces sp. NPDC051940
CGACACGGCTGACCGGCCCCCTGGTGGCGGAACGTTCCGCAACCAGGGGGCCGTTGCAGTGGGCGATCCCAGCCCGGCCGGCGTTTGAGGCCGAGCGCCGTTCAGGCGCGACGCGGGCGCAGCCCGCGAAGGGGGGCCGGGGGCGAAGCCCCCGCAGCGGGGCGCGACACGCAGCCCGGCACGGGAGGGGCGTGCGGGCGCCGCCCCCGGCGCGTCCCCGGTGCGTCGCTACAGCGACTGGCCGAGCCCGCGCTCCAGGGCCGCGACGAGGTCGTCCTGGATCGTGGCGATGGGCCGGTCCATCGCCGTGATGTGGTCGGTCCACTTGAAGTCGCCGCCCGGCACCTTGCCGTGCGGAATCCGCATGACCGGGATCTCCCAGGACTGCGCGACGATCATGCCGTGCAGCGACGACGTCGCGATCGTCGCGCAGGAGCCGATGTCCTCCAGGACCTCGTCCACCGGGCGGGAGACGTCGATGATCTTGTCGGCCCAGCTGCCGAAGCCGCGCTTGTCGAGGTAGTGCGGGACGAAGCCCACCTGGTGCTTCACGCGCGGGCGCTGCCAGAACCGGGAGACGAGCAGCCCGGGGTCGCCCAGCGGCACGTCCACGCCGAGGGCCGCCGCGGAGCGGCGGCCGCGGACCGCGGTGACCTGGAAGTCCCGCTTGGGCAGCGCGGACTCGCGGGTGAGGCCCGTGCCCCAGACGACGAGGCCGTCCTTCCCCTCCTGGCACACCACACGCAGGACGGAACCGATGGTCACGACGTCGGCGTCCTTGAGGTCGGTCACGCGGACCTTCAGACCCAGCTTCTCGAGAATGAGTGGGCCCAGCTCATCGCCGAAATTGGTCTTGCCGCTCGTGGCGGACCGCCAATTCCAGGTGGCCAGCGTGCTGTCCGTCATTGCGTGTCCTTCAGCTCATCGCTCGTCTCCGGCGCCGGCCCCCGAACCCGGCTCCCGTACCATAACCTCTGTCGAGCAGCAGTGTCCGACGCGATCTTCTGAGAAGACAGGTGACCCGCCCCATGCATTCCGCTTCTACCGCTCTGTCCGCCGTCCGGCACCGAATCACCGGGGTGCGGGTCGAGAAGGAGACGCTCGTGGTGACGGGGTATGCGTACGCGGACGGGACGCCGAACGAGCGGGCCGGATTCCAGGCGGAATTGCGTAACCGGTCGACCGCGCGCACGTACCGCCTCTCGGTGAGCCGGACCGCGACCCCCCAGCTGGTGAGCGAGTCCGGCCAGGCGTGCCCGGACTCCGGCTTCGACCTGGTGCTGAACGCCAAGGAGTTGGCGGAGGGTGCGCAACTTCCCGCCGGGGTGTGGGACTTGTATCTCACCCTTGCGGTGGGTGATTCCGAGAACACGGTGCGTATCGGCGCCGAGCGCGCCCCGGAGGTGTCCGGGGACGCCGTGTCGTACGGCATCGGCAGCAAGGACAACGCCACCTGTGTGGTCGGCTTCTTCGACTCCGAGGACGGCGGTTTCTCGGTGGACATGGGCGGTGGCCTGCACCCGGAGCACGCGATGTCCGCGGTCCCGGTGAGCGCGACCTGGCAGCGCGGCGGCGACGCCGTCATGCTGATCAAATTCAGCGCCCTTCCCGGCGTGGACCCGTCCACCGTCTCCGTACACGCGGTGAACGAGGCGGGAGAGCGGATTCCCGCTCAGATGAACCGGGAGGGCAAGGGTGTCATCTCTGGTACATTGCGGTTCGCCTCAAGTGGCGAGTGGCGCGTCCTCCACACTCTGAACTCCGGGGATTCCCCGGAGGGGAATTCCGTACGTGCGGGCAAGCTCCCCGCTCCCACGCGATGGCGCCGAGGACTCGCGCCCTGGTACGCCAAGCCCTACTCCGCCAAGAACGGCGGGCTCACCGTGCGCGTGGCCAAGGTCGACGTCATCGGGGCTGTGAAGCGCGCCGCCCGGGGCGCGCGCTAGCCATGGTCGCCCCGTCCTCAGCCGGACGGGGTCTCGCAGGGAGGTCGTGCGTGCGGGTGCCGGACGTATCAGTAGTGGTCGGCGTCTACCAGGGAATGCCGTTCGTGGTGAAGTGCCTCGAATCGGTGGCGGCCCAGACCCTGGGGGCGGACCGGATCGAACTCATCGTCGTCAACGACGGTTCCACGGACGGCTCGGCCGAGTTCCTGGAGAAGTTCGCCGCCGAGTCCGCCGTACCCACCACGGTGATCCACCAGGAGAACTCCGGCGGGCCCAGCAAGCCGCGCAACGTCGGGCTGGCCGCCGCCGCCGGCCGCTGGGTCTTCTTCCTCGACGCCGACGACTACCTCGGCCCCGAGGCGCTCGAGCGCATGGTCGCGATGGGTGACGAGAACGGCACCGACGTGGTCGTGGGGAAGATAGTCGGTGTCGGGCGCGGCGCCCCCAAGTCCATGTGGACGAAGAACATCGCGAAGACGGACATCTTCGCGACCCCGACCCTGAAGTACACGCTCAGCGCCCAGAAGCTGTTCCGGCGCGAGCTGGCCGTCCGGCTCGGACTCGCGTTCCCGGAGAACCTGACCACCGGCGAGGACGCGGCCTTCACCCTCCCCGCGTATCTGCGCGGCTCCGGCATCTCGCTGGTCGCCGACTACGACTGCTACTTCCTGGTGCGCCGCGGCGACGGCCAGCACGCCACGCAGCGCGGCGGCCACGAGCCGCGCTTCGAGTCCGCACGCGTGCTGATGGAGCTGATCACCAAGCTGCAGCCGCCCGGGCTCAAGCGCGACCAGCTGATGATGCGGCCCTTCCAGGTGACCCTGCTCGCGCAGTTCAAGGGCCACTTCCTGACCCAGGACGAGGAGACCCGGCGGGCGAAGCAGCAGCTGGCCAAGCCCCTGCTCGACACCTACTGGACGCAGGGTGTGTCCCGGCTGATGCCGGTGGACCAGCGGCTGATCACCTGGGGCCTGTCGCGTGACCGGCTCGACCTGGTGGACGACGTACTGAACTTCCGCAAGGCCAAGAAGAAGCCGAAGGTCGTCAAGGAGAAGGGTGGCACCTTCCTCGCCTACCCGCACTTCCGCGACGACAGCGGGGTGCCGGACGACCTGTACCGGGCGCTCAAGGAGTACCCGACGAAGATCCCCGCGCAGGGTCTGAAGGGCGTGGCGCACAAGGCCGTGCGCCGGGCGCTGAGCGAGGTCCGCTCCCGAAGGGCGGCCTGAAAGATCCTGTAGAGTGGAATGTCACCTCGGTGTCCCGAGGTCCGTGGCTCGTTCCAGGTGAGTTCCTGACGGGGCCCTGATGGGTTCTTGACGGGTTCCGTGAGAAACGCCGAGCGGACGGGATACCGGCTATGCCGGAGCCTGTACCAGGCCGCCAAGGGCTTTCGCGTCACGGAGGTGCGCGGTATGTCGTCCGAAATGCTCCCCCGCTTCAGCGTCATCATTCCCGTCTACGGCGTAGAGGGTTATGTGCGCGAATGCCTCGACTCGGTGATTTCGCAGAGTTACCCGGATTTCGAGGTCATTGCGGTCGACGACCGCTCCCCCGACAACAGCGGGGCGATCCTCGACGAGTTCGCGGCGCGTGACGCGCGTGTGCGTGTCGTGCATCACGCCGAGAACGGCGGGATCGGTGCCGCCCGCAACACCGGTGTCGGGCAGGCGAGGGGCGACTACCTCCTCTTCCTCGACGGTGACGACTCGATGCGCCCCGGGACGCTGCAGGCGATCGCCGCCCGGCTGGCCGAGGCCGAGGATCCGGACGTCCTGCTCTTCGACCACGTCGCCACGTACTGGAACGGCAAGGTCGAGCCCAGCACCTCCGCGCCCTATCTGGCGGGCGTCCGCGGCCGGGTCGTCAGCCCCGCCGAGCACCAGGACCTGCTGCGCGTGATCGCCGTGGTGTGGAACCGCGCCTACCGCCGCGAGTTCTTCGCCGCCGAGGGCTTCCGCTTCAGCGACGGGCTCTACGAGGACTCGCTGATGGTGTACACCTCCATGGCCGCCGCCCGCCGGGTCGCGTCCCTGGAGTACGTGTGCGTCGAGTACCGCCAGCGCCGCCGGGGCTCCTCCATGCGCAGCAGCTCCCCGCGCGCCCACTTCGTGATCTTCGACCAGTACCAGCGGATCTTCGACTACCTCGACACCCGCCCCGACGGCGAGGTCTTCCGCGGCATCGTCTTCGAGCGGATGATCAGCCACTTCCTGCACACCTTCGCCAGGGGCTTCCGGATACCGAAGGGCTACCGGCGCGCCTATCTGCGGCAGGCCGCGAAGGTGTACGGCCGGCTCAAGCCCGCCGGCTACCGGGAGCCCGCCGGGATCCTCGGGCTGAAGTTCAAGGTGCTCGCCACCGGCTCGTACGCCGCCTTCGAGGCGCTGAAGGTGGCCAACGGCACCCGCGAGCGCGCGCAGCGCACCGTGCGCCGGCTCAAGCGCTTCGCGGGCCGCCGGGTGCTGCGCGCCTACTACGCGCTGCAGCGCCGGCTGCCGATCGACGAGAACCTCGCCGTGTACTCGGCGTACTGGGGCCGCACCCCCTCCTGCAACCCCCTCGCGGTCCACGAGGCCGCGCGGCGGCTCGCGCCCGGCATCCGCGCGGTGTGGGCCGTCGACAACAAGTACGCGGACAGCCTGCCCCCCGGGATCCGCCGGATCGCCCCGTCGACCCTCGGCTACTGGCGGGCGATGGCCAGGGCGAAGTACTTCGTCAACAACGTCAACTTCCCCGACGCGGTGGTCAAGCGGCGCGGCCAGGTCCATCTGCAGACCCACCACGGCACCCCGCTCAAGCGGATGGGCATCGACCAGCGGCACTACCCGGCCGTCGCGGGCAGCATGAACTTCGACCGGCTGCTGGGGCGCGTGGACCGGTGGGACTACAGCCTGTCGTCCAACCCGCACTCCACCGAGCACTGGGCGCGCGTCTACCCGTCCTCCTTCGAGACGCTCGACGCCGGCTACCCGCGCAACGACGTCTACTACCGCGCCACCGCCTCCGACGTGGAGCGCGTCCGCGGCGAGCTGGGCATCGCGCCCGGCCGGACCGCCGTGCTGTACGCCCCCACCCTGCGCGACCACCAGCGCGACGGCTACGTACCGCGCCTGGACCTGGCCCGCGTCGCCCGCGACCTCGGGCCGGACTTCGTACTGCTGGCGCGCGCCCACTACTCCTACGGCGGCGACCCGGAGCTGACCGCCCTCGCCGCGAGCGGCGCGGTCGTCGACGTCTCCCGGCACCCGTCCGTCGAGGAGCTCTGCCTGGCCTCGGACGCGCTCGTCACCGACTACTCCTCGGTCATGTTCGACTACGCCAACCTGGACCGGCCGATCGTGACGTACGCCGACGACTGGGAGGCGTACCGCACCTGCCGCGGCGTCACCTTCGACCTGCTCTCCGGACGCCCCGGCGAGACCCCCGGCGTGATCGCCACCACCGAGGGCGAGCTGGTCGAGGCGTTCCGCTCCGGCGCCTGGGCGGGCGGGGAGGCCGCCAAGCTGCGGCAGGCGTTCCGGGAGCGCTTCTGCGCCTGGGACGACGGCTTCGCCGCCGAGCGGGTCGTACGGAGGGTCTTCCTCGGCGAGGAGGCCACGCGGCCGGCCGTCGTACCCCTGGAGCAGCGCACCCCGGCACCGGCGCCCCGGCGCTCAGAGGGCCGGACGGTGCCCCAGCAGTCCAGACGCGAGGGGCCCGGGCAGCTCGCCCAGGCCCGGTTTGACCAGTAGGTACCACCCCCCGTAACCTAGACCGTCGGCATGCCCTACGGGTGTGCCACTGCGCCAGAGCCACCTCCCTCCCGGCATCACGACGGGAGAGGCCGCTCACGGACCGTCACCGGTACCCGTGGGGGCTAGCATCCGGCGCTCCACTTCGAGCGAGAGAGAGATCCGCGTGTACGCCATCGTGCGCACCGGCGGCCGCCAGCAGAAGGTTTCTGTCGGCGACGTCATTGAGGTTGACCGTATTTCCACCAGCAACGTGGGCGACACCGTCGAGCTCTCGACGCTGCTCGTCGTGGACGGCGACACCGTCACGTCCGACCCGTGGGTGCTGGACGGCGTGAAGGTCACGGCCGAGGTCGTCGACCACCACAAGGGCGACAAGATCCGCATCCAGAAGTACAAGAACAAGACCGGCTACAAGAAGCGGATCGGCCACCGCCAGCTGCACACCGCGCTGAAGATCACCGGCATCCCCGCGCCGGCCGCGAAGTAAGCAAAGGACTGAGGAGACATGGCACACAAGAAGGGCGCATCGTCCACTCGGAACGGTCGCGACTCCAAGCCCCAGTACCTCGGCGTGAAGCGCTTCGGCGGTCAGGTCGTCAGTGCTGGTGAGATCATCGTCCGCCAGCGCGGCACCCACTTCCACCCGGGTGCGGGCGTCGGCCGCGGCAACGACGACACGCTGTTCGCGCTGATCCCGGGCGCCGTCGAGTTCGGCCGCGCGCGCGGCCGCAAGGTCGTGAACGTGGTTCCGGCCGACGCTGCCTGAGGCTGACCCACTTTCGTTTCGAGGGCGGACGCTGCCCCCTGTGACCTTCACCGGTCACGAGGGGCGGGTCCGCCCTCGGCGTGTTACTGCTTGAACAAACCCTGCTTTTTGGAGGCACCCCGTCATGACCACCTTCGTGGACCGCGTCGAGCTGCACGTCGCCGCGGGCAACGGCGGGCACGGCTGCGCCTCCGTGCACCGGGAGAAGTTCAAGCCGCTCGGCGGCCCCGACGGGGGCAACGGCGGGCGCGGCGGCGACGTGACCCTGATCGTCGACCAGTCGGTCACCACGCTCATCGACTACCACCACCACCCGCACCGCAAGGCCACCAACGGCAAGCCCGGCGAGGGCGACAACCGCTCCGGCAAGGACGGCCAGGACCTGGTCCTCGTGGTGCCCGACGGCACCGTCGTGCTGTCGAAGTCCGGCGAGGTGCTCGCCGACCTCGTCGGCCACGGTACGAGCTTCGTCGCCGCCCAGGGCGGCCGCGGGGGCCTCGGCAACGCGGCGCTGGCCTCCGCGCGGCGCAAGGCGCCCGGCTTCGCGCTGCTGGGTGTGCCCGGCGAGATGCGGGACGTGGTGCTGGAGCTGAAGACGGTCGCGGACGTGGCGCTCGTCGGCTACCCCAGCGCGGGCAAGTCGTCGCTGATCTCCGTCCTCTCCGCCGCCAAGCCGAAGATCGCGGACTACCCGTTCACCACGCTGGTCCCGAACCTCGGCGTGGTCACCGCGGGCTCCGTCACGTACACCATCGCCGACGTCCCCGGCCTGATCCCCGGCGCCAGCCAGGGCAGGGGGCTGGGGCTGGAGTTCCTGCGGCACGTGGAGCGCTGCGAGGTGCTCGTGCACGTGCTGGACTGCGCGACGCTGGAGTCCGACCGCGATCCGGTCTCCGACCTCGACATCATCGAGGAGGAGCTGGCGCAGTACGGCGGGCTGGAGAACCGGCCGCGCGTCGTGGTGCTGAACAAGACGGACATCCCCGACGGCAAGGAGCTGGCGGACATGGTCCGCCCGGACCTCCTCGCCCGCGGCTACGAGGTCTTCGAGGTCTCCGCCGTCTCCCGTACGGGCCTGCGGGAGCTGTCCTTCGCCCTCGCCCGCATCGTCGACCGTGCGCGTGCGGCGAAGCCCAAGCAGGAGGCGACGCGGATCGTCATCCGCCCGAAGGCGGTCGACGACGCGGGCTTCGTCATCCGCGCCGAGGAGACCTCGGAGGGTCTGGTCTACCGCGTTCTGGGCGAGAAGCCGGAGCGCTGGGTGCGCCAGACGGACTTCGCCAACGACGAGGCCGTCGGCTACCTCGCGGACCGCCTCGCGCGGCTGGGCGTCGAGGACCAGCTGAAGAAGTCCGGCGCCCACCCCGGCGACACGGTCGCCATCGGCCCCGGCGAGGACGCGGTCGTCTTCGACTGGGAGCCGGCGATGGTCGCGGGCGCGGAGATGCTCGGCCGCCGCGGCGAGGACCACCGCTTCGACGCGCCTCGCGCCGCGGTCGCGCGCCGCAAGGAGAAGGAAGCGGAGCGGATGGAACGCGAGTACGGCGACTTCGACCCGTTCGACGACTCGGGCCGCGGCTGACCCAGACGCCGCGCGCCGGCGCCCGGCGGCGGCTGCCTCCCCCCGGCACCGCGCACCGGCCGCCCGCCGGAAGGGGGACCTGGCACCACGCCCTGCCGCGAACCCGGGCGAGCCGCTCGACTCGCGCACTGGCGCGCGGCTGGAGGGCGCTACGCCCGCCAGGGGTGGAGGGCTCCGCCTGGTGGTGCGCGCACCAGGGGGTGGGCTTTGCCCGGTGGTGCGCCCGCCAGGGGTGGAGGGCTCCGCCTGGTGGTGCGCGCACTAGAGGGTGGGTCTGTCCGGCGGTACGCGCACCAGGGGGTGCGCTCTGCCCAGCGCTACGCGCACCAGCGGAGGGCTCAGCCCGGCGGGGCGACGCCGGCGTGGAGCCTGGCGGGCCGCCGCAGGGGCGGGAGCCCTGCCCGCCCACCTGTACCCGGTGCCCCGCCCGCCAGCCGGAGGCGATGCGCCGCACCGGCGACCCTGGCCGCTGGCCGGTGCCCAGCACGCGCAGGAGCAGGTGCGCCTCCCACAGGCCCGCACCCAGTGCCCAGCGGCCCCCGCCGGAGGCGTTGCGTCCGCCCGCTGTCTTGGCCCGGCGCCCGGCCGCCGCGCCGGCGGATGTACTGCCCGCAGGCCCGCACCCCTGTGCCCAACGCCCCCGCCGGAGGCGATGTCCCGCGCCGGTGGGTTGCCCGGCCGCTGGCTGGTTGCCAGTGCGGCTCGCCGCCGAGGCGTTGCGCTCGCACGCGGCGAAGCCTGGGCCCGGTGCGCGGCCGCCGCAGTGGTGGGTGAGCTGCCCGCCGGACGGCGCACCGTGCCCCGCCCCCCGCCGGAGGCCCGTCGCGTCCGTACGCTGGACGGATCGGCGGGGTGAGGTCGGGGCGCGTAAATTGAGACGTTCTTGTCCCTGGACGGGAAGGATGGTCGTGGCTGACGGTAGGCGCGAGAAGGTGGCGCGGGCGCGGCGGGTTGTGGTGAAGGTGGGGTCGTCGTCCCTCACCACCGCGGCCGGCGGGCTCGACGCCGATCGGGTGGACGCCCTCGTGGACGCGCTGGCGACGGCCGCCGCGCCGGAGGGCGGGCGCGAGGTGGTGCTCGTGTCCTCCGGTGCCATCGCCGCCGGACTCGCCCCGCTGGGGCTGCCGCGGCGGCCGCGCGACCTCGCCCGGCAGCAGGCCGCCGCCAGCGTCGGCCAGGGCCTGCTCGTCGCCCGCTACACCGCCTCCTTCGCGCGCTACGGCCGCCGCGTCGGCCAGGTGCTGCTCACCACCGACGACATGAGCCGCCGCGCCCACTACCGCAACGCCTACCGCACGCTGGAGCAGCTCCTCACGATGGGCGCCGTGCCCGTCGTCAACGAGAACGACACCGTGGCCACGGACGAGATCCGGTTCGGGGACAACGACCGGCTGGCCGCCCTCGTGGCGCACCTCGTACGGGCCGACCTGCTCGTGCTGCTGTCCGACGTGGACGGGCTGTACGACGGCCACCCCAGCGCCCCCGGCACCCGGCGGATCGCCGAGGTCCGCGACCACGCCGAACTCGCCGGGGTCGACGTCGCCCGCCCCGGCTCCGCCGGCGTCGGCACCGGCGGCATGGCGACGAAGGTCGAGGCTGCCCGGATCGCCGCCGCGGCCGGCGTACCGGTCGTCCTGACGTCGGCCGTGCACGCCGCGGACGCCCTGGCCGGCCGCCCCACCGGAACGTACTTCCACCCCGCGGCCCGCCGCGCCCGCGGCCGGCTGCTGTGGCTGGCGCACGCCTCGACCCCGCAGGGTGTGCTGGTCCTGGACGACGGCGCCGTACAGGCCGTGGTGGGGCGCCGCAGCTCCCTGCTGCCCGCCGGCATCAAGGCGGTCGAGGGCAGCTTCACCGCCGGCGACCCCGTCGAGCTGCACGACACCGCGGGCGTCCCCGTCGCCCGCGGTCTGGTCAGCTTCGACTCCGGCGAGATCCCCCGCCTGCTCGGCCGCTCGACCCGCGACCTGGCCCGCGAACTGGGCCCCGCGTACGAGCGCGAGGTCGTCCACCGGGACGACCTGGTCGTCCTGCACACCTGACCGCCGGCCGCTCCCACACCAGGAGCGGCCACACCGCCACCGAAATCCACAGAACGGCCGAAAACGCCACCCCCGCTTTCCCAGCTTGGGTAAAACGCTCACATGCGCGGCGCGGGACTGGTCAACTTTGTTGTATGGGACCGCCACCGCAGGGCGGTCCGGTGCAGACTCGTATTCAGGAGGCCGCCCGTGAGGCGAGGGCGTCCGGGGGCGCTGCCCCGAGCCAGGGCCGAGCGCAGACTGAGCAGTGTCGGGGAGCCGGCGGAGGAGCAGATGCGGAGCGGGCCGGCGGCGGATCCGGACGGCCCCACGGCCGACGGGGTCGAGCCGGTGCCCCGCCGGGCCCCGAGAGGGCGCTCCGCGGAGTCGCCGCGCCTGTGGCACGTCACGCTGAGCGTGGCCGGGCCGGAGGCCCCGCTGAAAGAGGTCCGCCGCGGCCTCGAGCAGCTCGCGCACGACCACCCCTTCCTGCTGACCAGCCGTTACGCCAACGACCACGCCGAGATCCGCTACTGGGAGGAGGCCCGCGACCTGCACGACGCTGCGGCCGTGGCGCTGCGCCTGTGGGGCGAGCACCGCACCACCGCCCAGCTGCCGCCGTGGCAGATCGTCGGCCTCGAGGTGATCGACCGCGAGACGTACCACCAGCGCATCGCCGACGGCTACGGCCCGCCGCCCGCGACACCCGTCGGCGTCCACCCGTACTGAGTCCGGGACGCCCGGACCCGGGACGCCCTCACCGGCCCGCACCGAAATCCGAGACGTCCGTCTCACCGTTCGGAATACCGGCCGCCCCCCGCCCCGCCCTCGCTACGCTGCACCCATGAGCAGCGTCACCACCACGCCCTTCGACGACCTCTCCCCGGTCCTCAAAGCCGCCTACCGCGCCCGCAGCGCCGCAGCCGACCTGGCCCCGCTGCCGCGTTCCGTGAAGGACGACGCGCTGCTGGCCATCGCCGACGCCCTGGAGGTCCGCGCCAAGGAGATCGTCGAGGCCAACGCCGCCGACATCGTCCGGGCCCGCGAGGCCGGCACCTCCGAGGCGATCATCGACCGCCTCACGCTCACCCCGGAGCGCGTGCGCGCCATCGCCTCCGACGTACGCGACGTCGTCGCCCTGCCCGACCCGGTCGGCGAGGTCGTGCGCGGCTCGACCCTCCCCAACGGCCTGGAGCTGCGCCAGCTGCGCGTCCCCCTCGGCGTCGTCGGGATCATCTACGAGGGCCGCCCCAACGTCACGGTCGACGCCGCCGCCCTGTGCCTGAAGTCCGGCAACGCCGTCCTGCTGCGCGGCTCGTCCTCCGCGTACGCCTCCAACACCGCCCTGGTGAAGGTGCTGCGCGACGCGGTGCACGGCGCCGGGCTGCCCGCCGACGCCATCCAGCTGGTGCCGGGCGAGAGCCGCGACTCCGTACAGGAGCTGATGCGGGCGCGCGGCATGGTCGACGTGCTGATCCCGCGCGGCGGCGCGGGCCTGATCAAGGCCGTCGTCGAGCAGTCCACCGTCCCCGTCATCGAGACCGGCACCGGCAACTGCCACGTCTACGTCGACGAGCACGCCGACCTCGACCAGGCCCTGAAGATCCTGGTCAACGCGAAGGCCCAGCGCCCCAGCGTGTGCAACGCGGCCGAGACGGTGCTCGTCCACCAGGCCGTCGCCGACGTCTTCCTGCCCCGTGCCCTGGCCGCGCTGCGCGACGCCGGGGTCACCGTGCACGGCGACGACGCCTGGGTGAAGGCGGGCGCGGCGGCCGGCGTGGAGGTCGCCCCGGCCACCCTCGACGACTGGGAGACGGAGTATCTGTCGTACGACATCGCCGCCGCAGTCGTCGACTCCCTCGACGCCGCCGTGCACCACATCCGGCTCTGGTCCTCCGGGCACACCGAGGCGATCGTCACCCGCGACACCTCGGCCGCGAAGCGGTTCGTCGCGACGGTCGACTCGGCGGCCGTGATGGTCAACGCCTCGACGCGCTTCACCGACGGCTCCGAGTTCGGTTTCGGCGCGGAGATCGGCATCTCCACGCAGAAGCTGCACGCCCGCGGCCCGATGGGCCTGCCGGAGCTGACCTCGACGAAGTACGTGGTCACGGGCGAGGGGCACACCCGCGGCTGAACCGGGGCCGGAGCTGACAAATCATCATCTCCCGGCTCACCCTGCCCAAATCCGCCGCGCCGGTCTACCCTTTTCCTGTGCCGGACGATGTGGGGGGCAGGCCGTTCTTCCCTGACGGCGACGAGCCCGACAGGAATCACCGCGGGGGCGCGGACGACGACTTCGCCTCCGTGGTCCTCGACGAGGACTTCGTACGGGCCGCGGTCGTCCACGAACCGACCGCCGTGGAGCGGATGGTCGCCGCCGCCGAGGCCCGCGCGGAAGCCGAGCGCGCCGTCGCGGAGAGCTGGCCCGACGACGGCCACGACTGGGACGAGACGGACGACGAGTACGGACCGTACGGCCCCTACGGCGGCAGGCTCGGCCCGTACCGCGGGGTGGCGTGGCAGCGGCCCGTGGCGCTGCTGCTGGCCGTCGTGATGGGCGTCGGCATCGTCGCCCTCGTCTTCACGGCCGTCTACCGCAGCGGCTCCGCCGGCCGCGACGAGGCGCCGGCCCCCGGCGGGCCCGCCAGCTCCACCTCGGCGGAGTCCGCGGCTCCGGACGGCTCGGTCCTGCCGCGCTGACGCCCGCCCCGGACGGCTCGGTCCAACCGCGCTGACGCCCGCTCCGGACGGCTGCGTCCTGCCGCGCCCACGCGACACCGCCAGATGGTCCAACTTGTGCCTGACGGTGGCGTTTACAAGTTCCCCGCTCGGCCTACCCTCCTTATATGACCGGGCGTGGAGACCCTCCCGAGGGGACCCCTGAGGGCGTCCCGGGGGGTGGTGACGACGAGTTCCGATCCGTCGTGTTCGACGAGTCGTTCGTCGCTGCCGCGCGCCTGGAGGAGTTCTCCGCGCAGGAGCGGATGGCCGACCACGCTCCGGCCGTACGACGGCGCAAGCCCGCGGTCGGCGGTGCGCCGCGGCAGGCCCTGATCCTCATCGTGCTGATCGCCCTCGCCTTCGGTACGGCGATCTATCTGGGCGTACGCCATCCCTACGAGGACATCCGGCAGCCGCCCGCCGAGGCGCTGCGCAGCCGGATCATCCCGCTCACCGTCGCGAAGCCCGTCCCGGGCGGCCGACCGGCGGACCTCTTCCAGAACAGCCCGGCCGCGCACTTCCGCGTCGGCGGCGCCGGCTACATCATTCCGCGGGCCAAGGCCACCGACCACTTCAACGAGGGCCAGGTGCTGGACGCGCTCACCGTCGCCCAGGAGTATCTGCGCACCTCCACGGTCCTGCCCGCCGTGCTCACCGGCAGCGACATCCGCACCGTGCGGCTGCAGCTCAACCCCGATCTGCTCGGCCAGTTCGACAGCAGCCTGGAGGATCCGGTGGACGACGGCCGGCACGCCGCGACCGCCTGGATGGTCCGCTTCGACCCGCGTGAGGTGGAGCTGGCCGACCCCGGCGTACGCGTCGACGGCGCCATCACCTACGCCGAGCCCGACGCCGCCCATCTGGAGATCACCGGCGACCACACCGTGGTCTACGCCCTGCGCCCCGCCGGGGCGGCGGCGACCGATCCGGCGGCGGAGGAGCACGCCTCGCTGCTCACCGTGCACCGGGTGGTGCGGATGCGCTTCGACCGGGACGATCTGCGGGCCAACCAGCTGCAGCTCACCGAGTCCCTGATCACCGCGGGTCCGCTGGCGTGCGCCGCCGACCAGGCGGACCATCTGCGGCCGCTGCTCGAGGGCGAGAAGGGCGAGGGGGCCTCCGGGACCGACCCGTACGCCCGGGGCGGCGAGCGCAGCGCGGCCGTGTGCGGCGTGCTGGCGCCGAGCGCCCAGCCCCGGGCGTGAATCGGCTCGGTCTGCGGAGCGGTGCTCAGTCGTCCGAGTCGCGCTGCGGCGGCGGGGCGGAGTCGCCGTTGCTGCCGTTCCCGCTGCTGCTGCCCCCGGCCTCGCTGCCGCCACTGCCGCTGCCGCCGCGGAAGGTGCTGCGCAGCCTGCCGCCCAGGTCCCCGGCGCCGCCCGCGATGTCGCGGACCAGGCCCATCAGCGGGTCCTTGCTGTTCTTGGCGGCCGAGCTGTAGTGGCTGGCGGCGTCCGCGTACGCGTCGGAGACGGAGGCCCCGCGGTCCTCGTCGCGCCGCGGGTAGTGGCCGTCCATGATCCGCTGGTAGTCGCGGCTCTCCGCCCAGCGCTTGAGCTGCGCCGCGCGGACCGTGGTGAACGGGTGGGTGCGCTGCCAGACCGTCAGGACCTTCAGCACGGAGTCGCGGACGTCGCCGCCCTCCTCGTACTCCTCCGCCTGCTTGAGGAACGCGTCCACGTTCATCTCGTGCAGGTGGTTGCCGCCGGCCAGCTTCATCAGGCCGCGCATCGAGGCCCGCAGGTCCTGGCCGACGAGCAGCCCGGCCCGGTCCGCGGAGAGCTCCGACTTGCGGAACCACTCCAGCAGCGCCGCGATGATCGCGCGGATGGCGATGGCGCCCAGCGGGATCCAGGCCAGCGCGAGCGCGAGGCGGGTGAGGAAGAGCAGGATCGTGCGGTAGACCGCGTGGCCGGAGAGGGCGTGGCCGACCTCGTGGCCGATGACCGCCCGCATCTCCTCCTCGTCCAGCAGCTCGACCAGCGAGGTGGTGACCACGATGATCGGCTCGTCCAGGCCGATGCACATGGCGTTGGGCATCGGGTCCTGGTTGACGTACATCGGCGGGACCTTCTCCAGATCCAGGATGTAACAGGCGTCGCGCAGCATGTCGTTGAGGTGCGGGAACTGCTCGTCGCTCACCCGCACCGAGTCGGAGAGGAACAGCAGCCGCAGCGTCCGCTCCGGGATCAGCCCGCTCAGCGTCTTGAAGACGGTGTCGAAGCCGCTCAGCTTGCGCAGCGTGACCAGCGCCGAGCGGTCCGCCGGGTGTTCGTAGGCGCGGGACGAGATCCCCGGGAATCGCCGGCGCTCCCGGGCCGGCGTGGTCTCGTGCGTCTCACTCATCGGTGCTTCCCCTCCGTTGCCGCCCCCGAGTGCACTGCCGCACCCAGCGTATGCGCACGCCCGAAGAACGTCTGTGGGTAGGACGGGGGTTCCCGGGTGCCGGTTCCGCCACGTCGCCGCGTGGGGTGAACGCGCTTGCCGGTGCGGTGAACCGGGCTGTCCGCAAGCCCTGTTGTGGCGGTGGCGACCGTGACTATGGTTGACTCCCCGATCACTCAGGGTTCCCGGGAGGGCGAGTGGACTTGCGCATCGGTCTGGACGAGGGCGCCGAACTCGAGGACATCCAGGAGTTCGAGCGGTGGCTGCTGGACGACGACGAGCTGGCCGACCACGGCCGGTTACGCGGCGAGGGCGAGCCCGGGACGGCCGGCTTCGGCTCGGACCTGGCCGTCGAACTGACCTCCGAGACCATCATGCTCGGGCTCGGGATACTGCTGGGCTCCGTCCGGGGCTGGTACGACAGCCGGTCCTGGCGCCGGTCCGACCCGTTCGTCGTGATCACGATCCCGGGCGCCGGACGGCGCCGGGTCCGCCGGGGCGAGCTGGACGAGGCCGGGATCGCGGCGCTCACCGACGAGGTGGCTCGGGCCCTGCGGGACGAGACCGCCGGTGGTGAGTAAGGGGTGAACGCGGCGGGGGGCAGAGACCGGTCGGCGCTGCTCGTCGGGGTCGAGGACGGCTTTCCCGGCGCGAAGCTCGACGCCCTGCCGTACGCCCCGCACAACCTCCAGTTACTCAAACGGCAGCTGTGCGACCCCAACCGGGGCATCTTCCCGCCGGCGGCCAAGGAACGCAGCGACATCGTCCGGTTCCTCGAGAACCCGTCCCGCGACGAATGGCGGGCGAGGCTGGAGGAGACCGCCCGGGACACCGGCGGCCTGCTCCTGCTCTACTTCTGCGGCCACGGCGTGGTCGACGACGACGACCTGTACCTGCTGCCGCGTGGCGCGAAGTTCGACGATCTGCGCGCCACGGCGATGTCCTGGCGGTACGACGTCCAGGGCATCCTGCGGAAACTGCCCCACAAGGACCGCCCCGCCGAGGTGGTGGCCGTTCTCGACTGCTGCTGGTCCGGTGCCGCCCGGCACGCGCCCGAGGGGGCGCGGGAGGGGGCGTACGTTCTGTGGTCGTGCGAGCGCAACCGACTTCAGCCCACCACCCGTCACCCGCAGACCACGGCGCCCTGGCTGGCCGACGCGACCGCACAGCCGGACAGCGGTGAGCTGCCCGACCCCCAGTACAGCTTCTTCACCTACGAACTGTGCTCCGCGATGGGCTCCACCCAGCCGGGCGACCCGCCGCTCACCATGGAACGGCTGCGTGATCTGCTCGTCCCGTCCGGTCCCGCCTGGTCCACGGGCGGCCGGGCCCGGTGGCGGCCCGACGGCTCGGGCACCGGCTCCGGCCCGGGCATCGTGATCTCCCGGGCGCCGGACCAGGCCGCCGAGTCCAGCGGCTTCCAGCCTCCCCCCTGGTCGAAGCGCGCCCGTAAACCCTTGCTCGCCGCCACGGCGCTGGCCGTGGCCACCGGCGCCGTCATCGGCCTCGTCCAGCCCTGGGACGGCGGGACAGCGGGCTCGTCCTCCGCCTCCTGCCCCACCCCGCAGGAGCTGCGCGTCGCCACCGCCCCCGAGGACCTGCAGCCGATGCGCGACCTCGCCGCCCGCTTCGTCCGCTCCGAGGCGAACACCTCCGGCGACTGCCGCCGTTCGGGCGTGACCGTGTACGCCGCCGGGCTCGACCGGTTGCGCGAGGGCTTCTCCCGGGCCGGTGAGTGGGGCCGCGGCGGGGCGCAGCCCGCCGGTGCCACGGCACCGGGCAAGGGGGGCGCGACACAGACCCCCACGTCGATACTGACCGACGTCGGCCCGCAGCCCGATCTGTGGCTGGCGCCCTCCACCGCCGCCCTGGCCTACGTCTCCGAGGACGCCGCCGTCCTGCGCGAGGCCCCCACGCCGGCGAGGTTCGCCGTGAACCGGATGGCACTGGTCGTCACGCCCGACGCCGGACGCAGGCTGGGTCTGGCCGAACCCGGACCGGGCGGCACCGGCCGCACCGGCTGGGCGGACCTCCGCCCGAAGCTGCGCGGCAGCGGCGTACGGCTGCTGCGGCCCGACCCCGCGCAGTCCGTCACCGGCCTGCACCAGGCCCTGGGCATGCACGCCGCGGATCCCGCGCACACCGGCCCGTTCACCGAGCGGGCCGGCGACGGCGACGAGGACGCCGCCGAGCAGGCGGAGGCCGCCGTCAGCCATGTCCAGGGGCTGCCCGACGAGACGGCCGCCCTGTGCGCCCTGACCACCGCGGCGAAGGGGCCGCCGACGGGCCCCGGCGGGGCACTGGTGTCGCTGGACACGGCCGAGCGGGCGCTGCCGGCCCGGGAGGCCCCGCGGCTGGACTGCCCCGGCGGCACGCCGAAGGACGGCCCGTACTGGCGCTACGAACTGGTGGGCGCGCCCGCGCTCGACTACCGGCTGGTGCGGCCCGACTGGTCGGCACTGCCGGGTGCGCCCGGCGTTCCCGACAGGCGCGAGGAGGCGCTGCAGGACCTCGTGGACTGGCTGGGGTCGGAGGAGAGCCGCGCGGACACGGCGGCGGCCGGCTTCCGGCGCGGCAGCATCGACCCCACCGTCCGCCTGCCGGGCGTGGAGGTGGCCCGCTGGATCGAGCGGCTGCGCGACGCGCGCCAGGACCTGCGGCTCAGCGTCCTCTTCGACGCCTCGGGCTCGATGCACGAAGGCGGCAGGTTCCGCGCCGCACGGGAGGCCGTACTGCGGTCACTGGAGCGGCTCGGCCCCGACGACGCGTACAGCCTCACCCTGTTCGCGCGCGGCAAGGACGGCCGGGGCTTCACCCAGCTCGAGGACCGATGGCGGACGGTGGGCCCGCACGCCCCGGCGCCCGCCCTGGACGACGGTCTGCTCAACGACCGCGACGAGCGCCACGCCGATCTCCGGCTCGCGCTGGGCCGGGAGGTCGCTGCCGTCACGCAGGACGCCTCCGCCGACCGGCACGCCATCCTGCTGATCACGGACGGGGAGTATCTGCCGGGCGGCCGCAAGCCGCGCATCGCGGCGCTGCGCGAGCTGGCCGCGCGGCTGTACGGGGACGAGACGCTGATCGTGATGTCGCTGCGGCCGTACGGCTGCGAGAAGGGCAAGGGCGTGCCCGGCGAGGCCGCCGAGCTGGCCCAGGCCGCGGGCGGGACCTGCCACCCCGCCGCCGAGGTCGGCGAGATCGCCGCCGAGGTCGGCGCGCTCGCGGGCGGGGAGGGCTGATGCGGGCGCGCCGCGGAGGACGGGGGGCTGCCGCAAGGGCTCTGACCGCGCTGCTGCTCCTCGTCGGCGCCGCCGGCTGCACGGGCGGGGACGCCGAGCCGTCGGGGTCGGTGACGATCCGGCTGGTGACGGGGACCGATCTGTCCAACGACCAGGTCCGCGAGGACCTGATCAGCCGCTTCGAGAGCGAGAACGACGACATCGAGGTGGAGACGGTGCAGCTCCCCGCCGGAGCGGACGGCCAGCGCAGCCAGCTGCTGGCCGCCCTGCAGTCCGGCAACCCCGACGGCTACGACATCGTGAACCTCGACGTGGTCTCCACCGCCGAGTTCGCCCACGCGGAGCTGATCAGCCCGCTGCGCGGCGAGCTGCTGGAGCAGGTGACGGAGCTGGACGAGGACGGGAAGTACTGGGAGAAGATCGCGGACACCGTCGCCTGGGACGACCGCCTGTGGGCGGTGCCCTGGAACACGGACGCCGGCCTGCTGTTCTACCGGGCCGACGTGCTGGGCCCCGGCTTCCAGCCCCGGGACTGGCAGGAGCTGGCGGCCGCGGCCGGCAAGGCACGGCGTACCGCGGGATTCACCGCCGGGCTGGTCACCCAGCTCGGGGCGTACGAAGGGCTCACCGTCAACATCCACGAGGCGGTCTGGCGCGGCGGGGGCGAGATCGTGCACACGACGGACCCGGGCACCAGGAAGGCCCGGCACGAGGTGCGCGTCGACCGGCCGACGGCTCCGGAGGCGCTCAAGCAGCTGGGCGACGCGCTCGCGGTCCCCGCGGACCCGGACCGGGTCCCGGTGATAGGCGCCGAGTCGGTCGACGCCGACGAGTCCGCGTCGACGGGGGCGTTCCTCGCCGGCCGCGCGCTGATGATGCGCAACTGGCCCGTGGCGTACGGCCAGCTCTTCGACGAGCTGGACCGGCCCGACAGCCCCGGGCTGCGCTACGGCGTCGCCACCATGCCCGGCCCGACCGTGCTGGGCGGGCAGAACCTGGCCGTCGTCTCCGGCATCCCGGACCGCGAGCGGTCGGCGGCGGAGAAGCTCATCGCGGACCTGACCGGCGAGCCGTCCCAGAAGCGCCTGGTCGCCAGCGGATTCGTGCCGCCGCGCAAGGACGCCCTGGAGACCCGGTGCGGCGGCGGCGCGCGGGGACGGTTCTGCGAGGAGTACCACCGGGCCCTGCGGGCGGCGCTGGAGCGCGCCCAGCCGCGGCCCGTCACGCCGTACTACGGGGCGGTCACCCGCGATATCCAGGACTGGCTGCACGGCTGGCTGGCCCGCCGGGCCCAGCAGGGGCCGGGGGAGACCGGCGACCTGCCCCCGGTCGGCGAGCTGGCCGACGCCCTGGAGGTGTCCCTGGGCGGGGGCGGCGCGAACCATATGGAGGAGCCCGGGTGAGTTCCCGCGGCGGGGCCGCATACGATGTCGGTCACAGGTTTATGGCCAGCCCACGACTGACTGGATAGGTCCCGCTGACGATGAGCGCTCTCCACACCGCCCACACCCTCGCCATCACCCTCGCCTCCTCGGCGGAGGAGGAGAGCCACGGCCACGACAGCCTCAACCCGTACGCCATCGGCGCCGGCGCCCTGGCCACTCTGCTCCTGCTGCTGTGGATCACCACGCGCTTCAACCGTGACCGCTGACCGGGACCGGATCCACCGTGTCCGCTGACCGCGGCCCGAAACGGCGTCTGGGCGTGATGGGCGGCACCTTCGACCCCATCCACCACGGCCACCTGGTGGCGGCCAGCGAGGTCGCCCACCGCTTCCACCTCGACGAGGTGGTCTTCGTCCCCACGGGCCAGCCGTGGCAGAAGAGCGACCGGACGGTCACACCCGCCGAGGACCGCTATCTGATGACGGTGATCGCCACCGCTCCGGACCCTATGTTCTCGGTGAGCCGAATCGACATCGACCGGGGCGGGGCGACGTACACCATCGACACCCTGCGTGAGCTGCGGGCGCTCAATCCCGACTCCGACCTCTTCTTCATCACCGGCGCCGACGCCCTCGGGCAGATCCTCACCTGGCGCGACGCGGCCGAGCTCTTCGACCTGGCGCACTTCATCGGCGTCACCCGGCCCGGTCACACCCTCTCCGACCAGGGACTTCCCGATGGCGGGGTGTCGCTGGTCGAGGTGCCCGCGCTGGCCATTTCGTCCACGGATTGCCGTAATCGCGTCGCCCACGGCGAACCCGTCTGGTATTTGGTCCCGGACGGAGTCGTGCGCTACATCAATAAGCGAAACCTTTACCGCGGCCACGTTTAGCAAGCAGGATGCGGGTAGCGGGGGAGTCGGGGGTTACGTACGGGGACTCATGGGCTTGCCCGACCACAGGCCCACCATGGAAGGGGCACCGCCGGTGAACGACGCATACTCCGGGCAGCGCTACGACGCGCAGGGACCGGATGGGCGTGATCCCTACGGACGGGACCCCTACCCGCAGGAGCCGTACCAGCAGCAGGGCTACGACCCGTACCAGACGGGTCAGCAGCCGGCGTACGACCCGGGCCGGCAACCCGCCTACGGCACGGGGCAGCAGCCCGGATACGACACCGGCCAGCAGCCCGCCTACGACCCCTACGCCACCGGCTCGCACCCGACCTACGGCGGCCTCCCGCAGCAGGACCAGGGCTACGGCTACGACCCGTACCAGACCGGTCAGCAGCCGGTCTACCAGCCCGGGTACGACACCGGGGCGCAGCCCGTGTACCAGCCCGGCCCCCAGCCGCAGCCCCAGGCCCCGGGGTACGACGAGTACGGCCAGGCGACCACGACCAGCACCGGCCAGTGGAGCATCCCGCGCCAGCAGGGCCCCGCGCCCGAGGAGTCGGCGGCGTACCAGACCGGCCAGTTCGCCTTCGTCGACGAGGAGACGGAGCAGGCCGAGGACGCCATCGACTGGCTGAAGTTCACCGAGAGCCGCACCGAGCGCCGCGAGGAGGCCAAGCGGCGCGGCAAGAACCGCCGCACGATGCTCATCCTGCTGCTCTGCGTCGCCCTCCTCGGCGGCACGGGCTATCTCTGGTACGCGGACAAGCTGCCGTTCCTCTCCGGCCCCGGCGGATCCGCCGGCCCCTCCGCCGGTGACAAGCGCGACGTGATCGTCGTCCACCTCAAGCCCCTGCGCAGCTCCGACAGCGCCACCGCCCTCCTCGTCGACAACGAGTCGACCGGCAAGGCCACCACGGTGCTGCTGCCCGGCAACCTCGCCGTCACCACCGACGACGGCGGCTCCACCACGCTGGCCAAGTCCGTCGAGGACGCCTCCGCGGGCGCCACCCGCGAGGCCATCGACTCCGTGCTCGGCTCCCAGATCAAGGGCACCTGGCGGCTCGACACCCCGTTCCTGGAGCTGCTCGTGGAGGGCGTCGGCGGCATCACCCTCGACACCACGGCCACCGTCCCGGGGGCGAAGAAGGGCGACAAGCCGCTGGTGAAGAAGGGCGAGGCGCAGGAGCTGAACGGCGCCGCGGCCGCCGCGTACGCCACCTTCCGGGCGGAGGGCGAGAACGCCAACGCCTCCCTGGAGCGCTTCGGCGCGGTCCTGCACGGGCTGCTGAGCAAGCTCCCCTCCGACAAGGCGACGGCGGGCGAGGTCGTGAAGTCCATGGGCGCCATCCCCGACCCCTCGCTCAGCGAGGGTGAACTCGCGGCCTCCCTCGCCGCCCTCTCCACGCGGGCGAAGGAGGGCGACTACGCCACCGAGACCCTGCCCGTACGGCAGGACGGCACGCTCGACGAGAAGGCGTCCAAGAAGGTCGTCAAGGACGTCCTCGGCGGCACCGTGAAGAACGCCGACCCGAGCGCCACCGCCAAGGTCGCGGTGAAGAACGCCACCGGCGACAAGGGCAAGGCGCAGAAGGCCCAGGTCGCCCTCATCAACGGCGGCTACAACTTCGCCGGCGCCTCCACCGCGGCCAAGGCCCTGACGACCTCCCAGGTGGTCTACACCGACGACGCCCAGGCCGAACAGGCCGCCGAGGTCGCCAAGACCCTCGGGCTGAGCGCCAAGGCCGTCAAGAAGGGCAGCGGGGCGGCCGGGGCGGACATCACCGTCGTCCTGGGGAAGGACTACGAGGGGTGACCATGAGGGGTGAGTATGCGGGGCGTGAGACCCTTGAGGGGTAACCGACCCCGACCGGAAGCCCACCTGTGACCGCTACAGACCGCTCCGTCGAGCTGATCCGGGCCGCCGCTCAGGCGGCGGCCGACAAGCTCGCGCACGACATCATCGCGTACGACGTCAGCGACGTGCTGGCCATCACCGACGCGTTCCTGCTGGCATCGGCGCCCAACGACCGGCAGGTCAAGGCCATCGTCGACGCCGTCGAGGAGACCCTGCTGAAGGAGCACGGCGCCAAGCCCGTGCGCCGCGAGGGCGACCGCGACGCCCGCTGGGTGCTGCTGGACTACTCGGACATCGTCGTGCATGTCCAGCACTCCGAGGAGCGGGTCTTCTACGCCCTGGAGCGGCTGTGGAAGGACTGCCCGCTGATCTCGCTGCCGCCGGACGCGGAGGCCACCCGCGGCAAGGCCGCGGCGTACGCGGCCGCGCACACCCAGGAGTCCCGCTTCGATGGCTGACGGGACGCAGCCGGTCAGGGCGCTCCCGGACGCCGCGCCGGGCGCCCGTGACCGGCGGATCGTCCTGTGGCGCCACGGGCAGACCTCGTGGAACCTGGAGCGCCGCTTCCAGGGCTCGACGGACATCGATCTGACCGAGACCGGGGTGCTGCAGGCCCGCCGCGCGGCGCGCCTGCTCGCCTCGCTGCGCCCCGACGCGATCATCGCCTCGGACCTCAGCCGCACCCGCGCCACGGCCGCCGAGCTGACGGCCGTGACGGGGCTGGAGACCGTCCACGACGCGGCGCTGCGCGAGACGTACGCCGGTGAGTGGCAGGGGCTGACCCACGACGAGATCATCGGCCGGTACGGCGAGCAGTACGCCGCGTGGAAGCGCGGCGAGCCGGTGCGCCGGGGCGGCGGCGAACTGGAGACGGAGGTCGCCGACCGCGCGGCCCCCGTGGTGCTGGCGCACGCCGACAAGCTGCCCGACCACGGCACGCTGGTGGTCGTCAGCCACGGCGGCACCATCCGCACCACGATCGGCCGGCTCCTGGGCCTGGACCCGCACCACTGGGAGTCCCTGGGCGGCCTGTCGAACTGCTGCTGGTCGGTCCTGGGCGAGGGCGCCCGCGGCTGGCGCCTGACGGAGCACAACGCCGGCACCCTGCCGGAGCCGGTGCTGGGCGACGACGACTGACGGGCTCGCGGGCCCGGGTTTCCGTCCGGGGGAAACGATTTTTGTTTCTGGGGGGTCGCAGGCTAAGCTTTAGCTCGTTCGCACGGGGCAACCGCCCGGTGCGGCGGCTTGGGGCTATAGCTCAGTTGGTAGAGCGATTGCATGGCATGCAATAGGTCAGGAGTTCGATTCTCCTTAGCTCCACATCCACAACATCCCGTCTGACCGGTCCGGTCAGGCGGGATGCTGCGTTTCCGGGTGGCGCCGGATGGGGAGCAGCGTGGGGATCGGGTCGCCGGTCAGGAAGTCGAGGATGATCCGGTTGACCACCGCGGGCTTCTCCATCAGCAGCGCGTGCGAGGTACCGGGTACGACGGCCAGCTCCGATCCGGGGATCGCGCGGTAGAGGGCGATCGTGTGCTCGAGCGTGATCAGGTCGTCGTCGCCGACGAGCACGAGCGTGGGCGCGCCGATACGGGCCAGGTCCCCGGTGGCGATGGCCGGTTCGGTACGGGCCATCTCCCGCAGTTTGCCCACGACCACCGGCCAGTGGCCGGCCCCGTCCGGCGACACGGCTTCGTACGCCTCCCGGAACACGGCCAGTTCGGGGCCGTCGGGCGTGAGCTGGTCGAACGCCTCCGGGGCCGCGCCGCTCTGCGGGAACGGGAGGAAGTTGGCTCCCATGGCCACGACCTTCCGGACCAGGTCGGGACGGGCGACGGCCACGAGCAGCGCGACGATTCCGCCGTCGCTCCAGCCGACGAGATGGGCCGGACCGCCGGCCGTGGACTCGATGAAGGCGACCGTGTCGTCGGCCATGTCCCGGTACGACAGCGGCCCCTCGACATCCGGCGTACGACCGTGCCCGCGACGCTCGGGAAGGAGCACGCGGAACCGGGCCGCGAGATCGGCCCGCTGGGCTCCCCACGTCTCGTTCGTGCACAGGCCGCCGTGCAGGAGGATCAGCGGATCGCCGGCGCCGTCGGCCTCGTACCACGTCCTGACGCCGGGAAGCCGCACATAGTCGCCCATCGTTCCGGCCCTTCCGGAGGCTGCGGTTCCGTATCAGTCTCCGCCGCCTGCCGGACGGCCCGCAAGGCGAGCGGCTCCGTCCAGGGCGACGCCGTCCGTCGCCCGGAACACGCGGCCCGAGGTGCCCGTGAAGG
>NZ_JBFAXR010000126.1:0-24578 GCF_040680895.1 Streptomyces sp. NPDC051940
TCCTCGGCGAGTCCGGCAACGGCAAGTCGGCGCTGGAGAAGACGTACGTGCTGCGCCAGCTGCGCTTCCGCGACCGCCAGGTCCCCCGGCCGCAGCTCTTCTCGGGGCACGGCCCGGGGTCGCCCGGGGCGCGGGCTGCGCGCGTGCCGCCGTGGTGCGGTCGGGTGGGGCGGCTCGCCTCCGCTGCGGCCGGCCGCGCCTTCGGCGCGGATGTGAGCCCGCCCACCCGCCCGTTCGCCGGTTTACCAGGTCACCCCCGGCCGCAGCTCGGCTCGGGGCGCGGTGCGGGGGCGTCCCCGGTGGCGCGGGGCTCACGACACCGGGCGGGAGTCTCCCCACGTTGCTTCGAATTCCTCGCGGTAGGTTTCGAACAGGCCCGGTTCGCCGCCGCCCTCGCCGTGGACCAGTTCGCGGCGGGCCGAGCGTAGGACCAGGGCCGGGGTCTCCATGGCGCGGGTGCGGCGGAGGTATGTCTGGACCACGCCGACGCCGTTCGTGCCGTCGCCGTCGACCAGGTACGCCGTGAAGCGCGGGGTGTCGTCGAAGACGCGGATCTCGAAGCCGGCGCCGGGGTCGTGGGCGACCGGGAGGCGGAGGCGGGCGCGGACGCGGCGCATGTACTGGATGTTGAGCTCGACGGAGCGGCTCAGCTCGCCCTTCTTCAGGCCCAGCTCCCGCTCGCGGCGCCGCACCGCGCTGCCCGCGGGGTTGAGGAAGAGCAGCCGGACCCGGCAGCCGGACTCCACGAGGCGGACCAGGCGCCGACCCGAGTAGTTCTGGACGAGGAGGTTGAGCGAGACGCCCACCGCGTCGATCTTCCTGGCCGCGCCGAACAGGTCCTCCACCGGCAGCTGCCGCTGCAGCCGCACCCGGTCCGGATGGACGCCGACCACGTCGGCGTACCGGTCGCCGACCAGCTCCTCGACCGCGTCCACGGGCAGCCGCTGCGCGGCGGGGGCGTCGAGGCCGGGGTGGCTGCCGCCGCCGAGCATGTCGAGGACCCGCGCCGAGGCGCGTTCGGCCTGCGCCAGCACCGTCTCGGAGAGCGCCCGGTTGCGCGAGACGACGTTGCGGGTGACCTCCAGCTCGTCCAGCGCGAGCTCCAGCGCGCGCCGGCTGTCGAGGAAGGGCTCGAAGCACGGCCAGTGCTGCACCATCAGCTCGCGCAGCTGCGGCAGGGTGAGAAAGGCGAGCAGATCGTCGTCTGCCGGGTCGAGCAGATAGCCCTTGCGCCGGCTGACCTCGTGCACGGCGACGGCCCGCTGCACCCACTCCTGTCCGGCGGGGCCGGCCGCGGCGACGACCCACTCCTCGCCGTGCACCGGTTCGTAGATGGGGCGCAGCACCGCGTCCACCACGGACCGCAGCCGCTGTTCGACGAGATTGAGCCACACATAGGCCCGCCCCGCGAGGCGCGCACGCGTGCGCACCTCCTTCCAGGCTTCGGCGCCCCACTCGGACAAACCGGTCCCTGCTCCCATCTGCACGGGCCGTACCAGGGAGGCCGTCCCCACGGTCGCGTCGCGAGGCCCCGCACTCTCCCGGCCGCCCTCGTCCGGGCCACCGGGCGGGAGCTCCAGACCTCCCGAACCCAAACCGGCACCGCCCTTCGATTCCCCCGCTCATACGATCACCGCAGCGTACTGTGCGGATGACCGGCGGCGCACCCTGAACCCCCGAGTCGGGTACCGTCACTCGGGCAACAACTCCCCCACCGGTCGGCGCCCTTGTCCGTATCCGGTCCCCGACCGGTGAGAATTCCGTCACGCCCGTCGTGCGGGTACCCGCCGGGGGGAAGGTCTCTGCCACATTGGGCCCTTGACGGCCACCCGCGCCAAGACGGCGCGAGCCGGGGGCCGTACATCGAGAAGAGTCACCATCATGCAGGTCTGGCCGGGTGAGGCGTACCCGCTGGGCGCCACGTACGACGGCGCCGGGACGAACTTCGCCGTGTTCTCCGAGGCGGCCGAGCGGATCGAGCTGTGTCTGCTGCACGACGACGGCTCCGAGACCGCGGTCGAGCTGCGGGAGACGGACGCGTTCGTCAGGCACGCGTATCTGCCGGGGGTGATGCCGGGCAGCCGGTACGGCTTCCGGGTGCACGGGCCGTACGATCCGGGGCGCGGGCACCGCTGCAATTCGGCCAAGCTGCTGCTGGATCCGTACGCGCGGGCGATCAGCGGCTCGATCGGGTGGGACGAGTCCGTCTACGGCTACCGCTTCGGCCGGCCGGACTCCCGCAACGATCTGGACTCCGCCCCGCACACGATGGCCTCGGTCGTGGTCAACCCGTACTTCGACTGGGGTGACGACCGCCCGCCGCGCACCGAGTACCACCGTACGGTGATCTACGAGGCCCATGTGAAGGGCCTCACGATGCGCCATCCGGACCTGCCGGACGAGCTGCGCGGCACGTACGCCGCGCTCGCCCATCCGGCGGTCATCGGCCATCTGACGGATCTTGGCGTCACGGCGCTGGAGCTGATGCCGGTGCACCAGTTCGTCCACGACCACCGGCTGGCGGAGCTGGGGCTGACGAACTACTGGGGCTATAACACCATCGGCTTCTTCGCCCCGCACAACGCGTACACCTCCTGGGGCGACCGCGGGCAGCAGGTGCTGGAGTTCAAGTCGGCGGTGCGGGCGCTGCACCAGGCCGGTATCGAGGTCATCCTCGACGTGGTCTACAACCACACCGCCGAGGGCAACCACCTCGGCCCCACGCTGTCCTTCCGCGGCCTGGACAACGCCTCGTACTACCGGCTGGCGGACGACCGCCGCTACTACACGGACACCACCGGCACCGGCAACTCGCTGCTGATGCGCTCGCCGCACGTACTTCAGATGATCATGGATTCGCTGCGGTACTGGGTGACGGAGATGCACGTCGACGGGTTCCGCTTCGATCTGGCGGCGACCCTGGCCCGGCAGTTCCACGAGGTGGACCGGCTGTCGTCGTTCTTCGACCTGGTGCAGCAGGACCCGGTGGTCAGCCAGGTGAAGCTGATCGCGGAGCCGTGGGACGTCGGCGAGGGCGGCTACCAGGTGGGCAACTTCCCGCCGCTGTGGACGGAGTGGAACGGCAAGTACCGCGACACGGTGCGCGACCTGTGGCGCGGCGAGCCGCGCACGCTCGCCGAGTTCGGCTCGCGGCTGACGGGCTCGTCCGACCTCTACCAGGACGACGGGCGCCGGCCGCTGGCCTCGGTCAACTTCGTCACCTGCCACGACGGCTTCACGCTGCGCGACCTCGTGTCGTACGACCGCAAGCACAACGAGGCCAACGGCGAGGACAACCGGGACGGCGAGAGCCACAACCGGTCGTGGAACTGCGGGGTGGAGGGCGACACGGACGACGCGGGGATCCGCGAGCTGCGGGCGCGGCAGATGCGCAACTTCGTCGCCACGCTGATGCTGTCGCAGGGTGTGCCGATGCTCAGCCACGGCGACGAGTTCGCCCGTACGCAGCAGGGCAACAACAACGCGTACTGCCAGGACGGGGAGCTGTCCTGGGTGCGCTGGCCGGATCCGGGGACGCAGGAGGACCGGGCGGCGCGCGATCTGCACGCGTTCACCCGGGCGATGGTGCGGCTGCGGCGCGAGCATCCCGTCTTCCGCCGGCGCCGCTTCTTCCATGGCCGGCCGGTGGAGGGCACGCACGACGAGCTGTCGGACATCGCGTGGTTCACGCCCCTGGGGCAGGAGATGACGCAGCAGGACTGGCAGGCGGCGCAGGCGAAGTGCCTCACCGTCTTCCTCAACGGCAAGGCGATCTCGGAGCCCGGTCCGCGCGGGGAGCGGATCGCGGACGACTCCTTCCTGCTGATGTTCAACGCGGGGGCGGTGGAGCAGGAGTTCGTGGTGCCCGTGAACCACGGGGCCCGCTGGCAGGTCGTGGTGGACACGGCGCAGGTGGACCCCGTGCCGCCGGGTGCGGGGCCGAAGGTGGAGGCCGGCGAGCGGCTGCTGCTGCCGGACCGGAGCCTCGCGGTGCTCCAGCGGCCGGCCTGACAAAACCCTGGGGGGCGGGATCTTGGGGGCGGGCCCGTCCCCGCCCCATGGGGGCGTGTCCGGTACGTTCCCCCCATGACCACGCCCCCGCACCCGCCCTCCCCCGGCGCCCCGGTCCCCACGGCCACCTACCGACTGCAGCTCCAGCCGGAGTTCGGCTTCGCCGAGGCGGCGGCGGCCGTGCCGTATCTGGCGTCCCTCGGGGTCTCGCACCTGCACCTGTCGCCCGTGCTGGAGGCGGTGCCCGGTTCGGTGCACGGGTACGACGTGGTGGACCACGGGCGGGTACGGGCCGAGCTGGGCGGCGAGGAGGGGCTGCGCGCGCTCTCCCGCACCGCCGGCGACCACGGGCTGGGGCTGATCGCGGACATCGTGCCGAACCATATGGCCGTACCGGCGCCCGAACGGCTGAACCGGCCGCTGTGGGAGGTGCTGCGCGAAGGGCGGACCTCGCCGTACGCCAAGTGGTTCGACGTGGACTGGTCGCAGCACGACGGCCGCATCCTGATGCCCGTGCTGGAGGACCGCATCGGCCGGCTGCTGCGCCGGCTGGAGGTGCACGGGGACGTGCTGCGCTACCGCGGCCACGAGTTCCCGCTGCGGCCCGGTACCGAGCGGCTGCCGCTGCCGGAGCTGCTGCGGGCGCAGCACTACCGGCTGGCGTGGTGGCGGCTGGCGCGCACCGAACTCAACTACCGGCGGTTCTTCACCGTCTCGGAGCTGATCGCGGTCCGCGTGGAGGACCCGGAGGTCTTCGAGGCCACGCACGCCATGGTGGTCCGGCTCGTACGGGAGGGCGTGCTGCAGGGGCTGCGGATCGACCACCCGGACGGGCTCGCCGATCCGCGCGGCTATCTGCGCCGGCTGCAGCGCGCCACGCAGGGGCGCTGCTGGACGGTGGTCGAGAAGATCCTCGGCGAGGGTGAGCGGCTGCCCGCGGACTGGCCGGTCGCCGGTACGACGGGGTACGACGCGCTGCGCCACGTGGACGGCGTGTTCGTCGACCGGGCGGGGGCGGCCGAACTGGCGGACGCCTACCGCTCCTTCACCGGGCAGGACGCCGACCGCGGCGGCGACTGGGGGGCCACGGTGCGCCGCGCGGCGCGGAAGGTGGTCACGCTGGATCTGGCCGCCGAGGTGGACCGGCTGGTGCGGGTGGCGGAGCGGATCTGCGCGGCGGGCACGGACGCCGGGGCCCGGCCGGGCGCGCGCCGCGGCTCGCCGGAGGCCGCCGCCTCCCCGGACGGGCTCTCCGACCACGCCCCGTGGGCGCTGCGGCAGGCGGTACGGGAGATGCTGGTCCGGCTGCCGGTCTACCGGCCGTACGCGGTGCCCGGCGAGACGCCGTCGGAGTGGGACTCCGGGATGCTGGAGTACGCCGCGCGCCGGGCCCGGCGGTCGTTCGACGTACCCGCCGAGGCGGAGGCCGTCGACGTGGTCCTCGACGCGGCGCTGGGGCGGCTCGGCGACTCGCCGGACCACCGGGACTTCTGCGCCCGGTTCGCGCAGACGGCGGCGGCGCTGCGCGCCAAGTCGGTGGAGGACACGGCGTTCTACCGGTACCCGGCGCTGCTGTCGGCGTGCGAGGTCGGCGGCAACCCGGGCATCCCCGCCGTCTCCCCCGGCGACTTCCACGCCTTCTGCGCCCGCACCCAGCGGGACCGCCCGCACACGGGGACGGTGCTCTCGACGCACGACACGAAGCGCAGCGCCGACGTGCGGGCGCGCACGGCGGTGCTGTCCGAGTACCCGGCGGACTGGGCGCGGTTCGTCGCGGAGACGGACGCCCACGCGGCGGGCTTCGGCTCCGCGGCCCCGGACCGCCATGTGGCGTGGACGGCCTGGCAGACGTCGTACGGCATCGGCTTCCCGCATCCCGAGGCCGTCGTCCCCGCCATGCGCAAAGCGGTACGGGAGGCGGGCCTGCGGACGACGTGGACGGAGCCCGATCAGGCCTACGAGGCGGCGGTGGAGGCGTTCGTGGACGCGGGTCCGTGCGGTCCGTCGATGTACGCGACGCAGGGCTTCGCGAACGACCGGGCGGCGGCGGTCACCGCGAACGAGCTGGGCATGGCCCTCCTCCACCTCACGATGCCCGGCGTCCCCGACCTCTACCAGGGCACGGAGTCGCGCTACCGCGCCCTGGTCGACCCGGACAACCGCCGCCCGCTGCACGCCCCCACGACGCCGTACGACCTGGCGTCGGCCCACCGGACGGACGCGAAACGCCTGCTGACGGTCACCGCGTTGCTGCTGCGCCGCGAGCATCCGGAGTGGTTCGACCACCGCGGCACGTACACCCCGCTGGCGGCCTCGGGCCCGGCGGCGGACCATCTCCTCGCCTTCACCCGCACCGGACGCGTCCTGACGGCGGTCACCCGCCTCGCGGGCGTGCTGGAGCGCTCGGGCGGCTGGTCGGACACGGAGCTGGAGCTGCCGGAGGGCGTCTGGCGCGACCGGTTGACCCCGAAGTCCCCGAAGCTGCGCGACCGCGTGCGGGCGGCGGACCTGTTCGCGTCCTCACCGGTGGCGCTGCTGGTGCGGTCCGGGTAGCCGGCCGGGCGAGGGCTCCGGAGCGGCCGAGCTCCGCGAGCAGCGCGACGCACGTCTCCGTGGCCCGCCACAGCGTCGGGATGTGGAACCGCTCGTCGGGCGCGTGCGGCCGGTCGCCGGGCAGGGCGAAGCCGAGCAGTACGACGGGGGCGCCGAGGGTGCGGCCGAGCAGCCCCGCCGCCGGGATGGTGCCGCCCGACTGCAGCGGGACGGGCGCGGCCCCGAACCCGCGCAGGCACGCGGCTTCGGCTGCCGCCATCGCCGCGGGGTGCACGGGGAAGAGGGCCGGGGGCACCCGGCTGCCGACGCGGACCGTGGTGCGCACGGTCGGCGGTGTGGCGGCGGCCAGATGGCGGCGTACGGCCCGGGCCACCTCGGCCGGGTCCTGGTCGGGGACGAGGCGGATGCCCAGCTTGGCGCTCGCGCGGGCCGGGATGACGCTCTTGCTCCCCGGCCCCTGGAAACCGCCGCGGATGCCGTTGAGGGTGACCGCGGGACGCAGCGTGGTGCGTTCGGCGAGGGTCCAGCCGGGCTCCCCCCAGCCGCGGGGCACGCGGGCGCGGCGCAGCACGGCGGCGTCCGGCGGCGCCGCGGCGGCCAGCGCCCACCGCTCGGCCGCGGACCAGGGCCGCACCCGGTCGTAGAAGCCGGGCACCCGCACCCGGCCGGCCGGGTCGTGCAGCGTGGCGAGCAACTCGGCCAGCGCCTGCACCGGGTTGTGCACGGCGCCGCCGAAGGCACCCGCGTGCAGGTCCGTGCCGGGACCGCGCACCTCCACCTCCAGGGTGAGCAGTCCGCGCAGGCCGACGGTCACGGCGGGGCGGCGGGGGCCGGGCATCCGGGTGTCGGAGATGACGACGACGTCGGCGGCCCCGGCCGTCAGCCCGAGGCGCCGCAGGCCGGCCGCGAGCCCCGGGCTGCCGATCTCCTCCTCGCCGTCCAGCAGCAGGGTCACGTTGACCGGCAGCCGGCCGGCGCCGCGCAGCCACGCCGCGAGGGCGCCGAGGTGCGCGCACAGCTGCCCCTTGTCGTCCGAGGCGCCGCGCCCGTGGAGGTACTCCCCGCGCCGGGTGGGTGTGAACGGCGGGGACCGCCACGCCGCGACGGGATCCGCCGGCTGTACGTCGTAGTGGCCGTAGACCAGCACGGTCGGGCGGCCCGGCAGCCGGTGCCACTCCCCGTACACCAGCGGATGGCGCCCCCGTGGGCCCGGCGGCAGCACGCGCACCCCGTCGAGGCCGATGCGCCGCAGCAGCCGTGCGAGCCCGGCGGCGCAGCGACGGACGTCCGCGGCGTGCCGCGGTCCGGCGCTGACCGAGGGGATGCGGACCAGGGCGGCCAGCGTCCGCAGCAGCGCGCCGCGGTGGGCGCGGGCGTGGGTCAGCGCCGCCTCCTCATCCGTCATACGCCCTCACGTCACGGCCCCGACCCGTTGGCGTGCGCGCGCCGCAGGGGGCGTACCCGGGCCGCGGGTCCGGTGGTCACCGCCGGGGAGCGGCGCTCGAACGGCAGCGACTGGGGCCGCGGCGGCGGCTCGCGGCGGGCCAGGCCCAGGGACTGGGCGCTGGTCAGCCACTCCTCGGCGGACTCGGCGATCTGCAGCAGCCGGGTCTCGAACGGCGCCCGCTTGGCCTCCAGCACGTGCGGCTGGGCCAGCCAGCGCAGTACGTTGCGGCCCGCGACGGCCATGCCCTGCCGCGGCGAGGTGGCGAGGCGCTCGTTGAAGTAGCGCACCAGGATCGCCTCGACGACGTCCCAGGCGGTGTCGGCGCCGAACTGCTTCTTGATGTCCTCGGCGTCCAGGATCCGGAACGCCTCGTCGAGCAGCTGCATGACCTCGACCCGCAGCACGTTGAGATGGCCGTACGACATGAACTTCAGGTTGTTGCGCAGGTCGAGGCCCGCCCGGCGGACGATCGCGATGCTTCCGAAGCTCGGGTCGTAGGCGCGCTCGCGCAGCACGTCCGAGATCCGCTTGTCCCGCCAGAACAGCGCCACCTGGTTGTTGAAGTTGCTGAACAGCGGGTGGAAGTCGGTGTTGGCGCGGGCGCCCCGCACGGCCTGGGCCGGTCCGTAGCCGAAGGCCCGGCGGTACGCGGCCAGCCGGTCGTCGCGCGTGTAGCGCAGCACCTGCCTGCGGTCGAACTGGTAGAGCTTGTACGCGCCCTGGCCGGAGGACAGGAACACCGCGCCGGCCCGGAACAGCTCCTGCAGCCGCTGGATCGCCCGGAACACGCCGATCCGTTCGTGCTGGTAGATGTAGTACAGGTCGGCGACGGCGACGATCCGCTCCGAGGCCACCGTCTCGTCGTACGGCTGGACGGACGGCGGCACGCGCGTCTCGGCGAGCCGCTCGGCCGCTTCGGGCCCGATGCCGACGAGCTGGGCCAGGCCCTCGTCGGGCGGTACCGGCGCGGCGGCGTCGGCGGCGACGGCGGCCTCGACCAGCGCGTCGATCTGCCGGTTGACGGCGTCGGCGAGCGCGGGGTTGGCGGTGATGTCGTCGCCCAGCCGTTCGGCCAGGGTGGCGAGCAGGGCGGCCCGCCGGTCCTCCAGGCTCAGGTTCTCCCGCTCGGTTGCCATGGGTCAGCCTCCTTGGGCGTTGCCGCGGGTGGCGGGTCCGCGGTCCGGGTCCTCCACGGGCGCGGTGATCCGCCCGACCCGTTCGGCGGCGCCCTGCAGTTGCAGCGCCAGCTCGGCGAGCGCCCGCTGCACCCGGCGGCGCCGGTACGCGTCGGGCATCCGCAGCGGGTCCTGGTCGCCCGCCGGCGTCACCTGCGCGGCGCGGACGAGGTCGCGCAGCTTGACCAGTACGGGGCGGAAGGCGACGGCCACGCCCTGCCGCCCGCCCTCGTCGATGAGCTGCCGGCCCTCCTCCACGGCGAACCGCTCGACCCAGTCGAGGAGTTCGGAGACGAACATCGGCGCCTCTTGGACCGAGGTGAAGCGCAGTTCGAGGGTCTGCCGCTCGGCGGCGCCGAGGAACACGGAGTCCATCGCGAACTCCGTCTCGTGGACGGACTCCGCGATCACCTCCAGATCGCGCGACAGCAGCACGAGCTGGGTGCCGAGGAACGGCTCCGCGTCCTTGCTCCGGTCGAAGAAGTCGCGCTGCGACTGCCAGGACTCGGCGAGCCCGACGATCTGGTCGAGGAGGATCAGGAAGTTCGTGAAGTTCTGCTCCTCGTCGACGGTGTTGATCCGTCTGCGCTGCAGGCCGAGCCGGTCGCGCAGCAGGCCGAGGCTGCCGCCCGCCGTGTCGGGGTCCCGCAGCCCGCCGAAGCCGGGCGGCGGCACGGGGCGCGCCTTCGCCGCGGTCTGCGCGGTCGCCCGGTCGCCCAGGAGGAAGACGAGGAACTGGTCGACGCGCGCCACCCGCGGTCCGCCCTCCATGCCGAGTTCGCCGACGAGTTCCGTCAGCTGGGTACGGAGGACGGCGCGGGCGGCCGCGACGTTCTCGTCGTCCGCGTCGGTACGCAGCGGTGTCAGCCCGTCGAGCAGCGGCAGCACCTTCTCCAGCGTGTGCTGGGCGCGGTTGTACAGGCTGGCCTGGGCGCCGGTGACGGCGCCGAGATCGGCCTGGATCTCCACGGCGTAACTGCGGGGCCGCCAGGTGACCTCGGTGTGCCCGGCCACCTCGGCGACGGTGAACGCCTGGTCGAGCGCGGCCCGGAACCCCTTGGGGTCACCGGCCCGCGGCCGCCACCCGAGCACCTCGCGCAGCTCCCGCTCCACGATCCGCCCGACCCCGCCCGCGGCACCGGGTCCGGCGCCGTCGGCGCGCCCGCCGTCGGCGGAGCGGACCTCCTCGGTGAGGAAGGGGAAGTCGCCGAGGTCGCTCTCAGGAGCCGGCGGGGGCGGAGGCGACGGGAATCCGCCGGATCCGTTGCCGCCCGTCCGGCCGTCGGCGCCGGAAGGGCCGGGCACGAAGGGGCGGGTGTCGGTGAACAGGTCGGGGACCCTGGTCTCGCTGTGCACGCTCACCGGGGTGACCTGCGGTGCCAGACCGTTGCGCTCCAGTACGCGGACGTAGTACGTGCCGGAGCTGTCCGCCCGGTAGCGGTACTCGCCGTGTTCGTCGGTGAGGACATTGTCCCGGGGCCTGCCGGTGACGCTCCCGCTGTCGAAGATCTGGACGGTGACGAACGCGGCGGGCGAGCCGTCCGGCCGCAGGACCCGCCCGCTGATCAGGTGTTCCTCCTCCACCAGGCGGAACGCGGGGACCGTCTCGGTCTGCCGGGCCGCGACCTCGCGCAGCCAGCCGCCCTCACTCTGGCCGTCCTGCCCCTTCTGCTCCCAGCGCCGCCCTTCGACGGTCACCACCTGCTGCTCCAGCTCCACCCGGTACGGTCCGGGGGCCAGGCCGGTGAACTCGAAGCTGCCGTCCGGCCTGGTCCTCGTGCGCTGTACGGGGTCGGGCGCCGGCCGCTGCGAGCTGAGCAGCAGGTCGACACCGCCCATGGGGGCGCCGTCGCGGTCCGCGACGACCATGCCGCGCAGGGAGCCGAGCGCGGGCCTGAACTCGAAGATCCCGCCCAGGTCGATGCGCTCGCCCTCGGTCACCTGCAGGAGGACCTCGTTGACCACGGGGCGGGTGCGCTGCAGCCGCCAGCCGTTGGTCGACTCCGGCGGGAGCGCCACGATCCGGTACTCGCCGGGGGCCAGGTCGCGGAAGGTGCCCGGTGTCTGGCTGTGCGTGCGCACCTCGTGCAGCGGTGTGCTGCGGCCGTCCTTGAACAGCTGGAACGTGACGCCGTCGAAGGGGTCGTCGGCGGTTCTCCCGTCCGCCTTGTGCACGATCCGCGCACCGATCCTGATCTCGGCCCCGGCGACCTTGTACGGGATGTCGACACCCGCGGCCGTGCCGCCGGGGCGCACCCGCACCATGAGGTTCGTCTTCCCGGCGGCGGGCACGTACCGCCGGCCGCCGATCTCGACCAGGGCGGCGGGGCGTACCTCGATCAGCCCGGGACGGTGGATGCGGCTGAGCGTGAATCCGCCCTTCTTCCCGGTGTCCGAGGCCTCGAGCAGCTCGCCCTCGACGCTGCGCGCCTCGACCCGGACCCCGGGGGCCTTCGTACCGCCGGGCAGGGAGATCCGGCCGCGGACGCTCACCGGCTCGGGCACCAGGCCGACATGGACGACGACCTCGCCGCCCTTGCGGACCCGGATCCGCTTCCTCCGCGGGTCCCACGCGCGCGGCTGGCCCTCGAAGAACAGCGCGTCGCGCGACGCGTTACGGAACCCGGCCGGCGCGGCGACGCTGATCCGGTAGTCCGCCGCCGCGTCCAGACCGCTGAAGGCGACGGTGCCGTCGCCCGAGGTGCGGCCGGTCCGTTCGAGCGCGGCCGGCTGGTATGAGCCCCGGAAGACCTGGACCGACACCTCGTCCAGTGGCGTCACGCCGTCGTCGTGCGGGCCCTGGCCGCCGTCCGTCGTCGGGTACGCGAAGACGTGCACGACCAGCGCGTTCTCCCTGTTGTCCGCAGCCATCTCAACTCCTCCTCACGTCCGCGTCGCCGGCCCGCTCCGCCAGCTCCCGCCAGCAGCCCGTCAGGGCGCCCTGCACCGGCGGCACGCTCCGCTGGACCCGGTCCACCGCCTGCTTGATCGCGCCGACCCACGCCCGCGGTTCGGGGCCGCCGCGGCGGGCCAGGCCGCTCAGCTCGTCCAGCCGTGCCGGTCCGGCGAGGTCGTCGTGCAGCTGGGCGCCGAGCCGCTCCAGGCCCGCCGCGCAGTCGGCCAGCGCGCGGTGGTGCAGATGCGGCTCCCGGGGGCGGTCGAGGGCGGCGAGCGCCCGCGCGGCGGCGGCGGTCACCTCCTCGGCCCACCCGGCGAGGGCGTCGCCCGCGGCGCCGACGTCGTCGACGAGCTTGTTCGGCTCGCGGCGCGGGCGGTCCTCGACGGCGGCCAGCCGCAGCGCGAGCACGTCGTCGCGCAGCTGGTGCGCCGCCTGCCAGAGGCGTCCGGTGCTGTCGTATGTCGTCATGGGGCACCTCAGCTTCTGGCGAGGGCGGTGTAGAAGTTGCGGGAGACGACCTCGGGCCGGGCCAGCCGGCGGTCGAGCGCCACCCGGGCGGCGCCGATCACCAGCCGCTCCGGGATGATGCCGGGGTCCGTCCCGGCCGCCAGCCGGCCCGCGGCCTCCTCGACGATCTGCTGCTCCTTCGCGGCGAACGGCAGCACCTCGCACAGCGCCTTGCCGCCGAGCGCGGCGAAGCGGCGGAAGCACACCGCGTCGACGACGACGCGGTTCGCCTCGGGGAAGGTGGCGAGCAGTTCGCGCGGGATGGTGCCGGCTCCCGGCGCCGGGTACATCCGCGTCCACAGCCGGCGGTACGCGGCGGCCTCGTCCGTGAAGCCCATCCTGCGCAGCAGTTCGAGGCTGATGAAGGCGCGCAGATACGGCGTGGGGTGCGGGGCGTTCGGCCCGTACGCGAGCACGGTGGCGGGTGAGCGGCCGATGACGTCGAAGAGCGAGCCGACGACGGCCGGGCCGCCGAGCAGCAGCCCGCACACGTCCGCGAAGAGCTCGCGGTTCCAGCGCGTCCACGTCCGGGCCACCGCCTCGGAGAACCCGGCCGCGCGCAGCCGGGCGTGGATGCGCCGCGGCACCACGCGCTCCAGGCCGAGGTCGTTGTGCAGGTTGTGGCTGACCTCGTGCAGGATCGCGCCCAGCGTCCAGGGGTTGACGAGCCGGTGGTAAGGCAGCTGGACGAGGGGGAACGGGTTGAGCTGCTGCCCGAGGCGGCGCAGCGGGATCTGCCGCCGGAAGGTGGCGGGTGAGAAGCCGGTGCGCATGTACGCGAACGGCGGCGGCGCGGGGATCGACTTGGCGGTCCCCAGGCGCATGAAGGACACCTGGTAGCAGTCGAGCGCGATCCGGTCGGCGGCCAGCAGCCAGGGCGCGACCTCCGACTGGCGCTGGCCGAACAGCTCGAAGTAGAAGTCCCAGACCCGCTCGACCGCGCGCACCCAGTCGTGGGCCCGCTCCTTGGCGACGGTGAGGCGCTGCAGTTCGGCGGTGGCGGGGCGCCGCGCCGCCGCCTGGTGCGCGCGGGTGACCTCCGTGCCCACCCGCAGCATGCTGCGCCGCAGGGTCTGCAGCAGCTGGTTGACGGCCTGCAGATGCCCTTCGCTGGGGGCGGCGTCGCCGGTGCCGAACTCGCCCCGGCGGAACGGGCGGAGGGCCGCCGCGTGCCGCGCGACGTTCACCGACTGGTTGCGCAGCCAGGCCCGCTGGATCCCGGCGCCCGGTGCGGGTACGGGCCGCTGTCCTGGGCCGGCGGGTGCCCGGGACGCGGTGGTCCCGGGCGCCGCCGCGCCGTTCACGCTCGGCTCGAGCGTCGGTCGCACGGCTGCCACCTCCCTCAGCACTGCCGTGGTTCGGCTCCCTGCGTGGTCTGCCTGTCGCTGCTCGGCGCCCGGTACGGGCCAGACTCCGCGCCCTGTACCGGCCCGGGCTCAGCGCCCGCAGCCCGGGCAGGCCGCCCCGGCGGTGACCGAGGTGACCGCGGCGGCTGCGCGCGGCCGGCCGGCCGCCGGCGCCTGCCGGTGGTAGCGGCGGTCCAGTGCGCGGTGCTGCCGGTAGGCGGCGGCGCAGCGCTGCGGGCTCGACAGCGTGCGGGCCGTCTGTCCGGCCAGCGTCGCCACCGCCCGGCGCGGCGTGGCCGGGGTGCCGGCCGCGGTCTGCCGGGCCAGCGAGGCGACCGTGCGGCGTGCGATCTGGGGCAGCGTCCTGACCAGGGGCCGGGTCGCCGGATCGGCGCGCAGCACCCGGGCGGCGCCGGCCAGTCCCCGGGCCAGCCGGGGAGCCGCCCGCAGCACGGCGGGGGCGATGCGCGGCACCGCCCGGGCGGCCAGCGGGATCAGCGCGCCGACCAGTGCCTCGGCCTCCGCCTCGCTCTCCGTCTCGGCGGCGCGGTGCGCGAGGTGCTCCATCAGCGCGTCGGGGTACACCCGGCGGACGGGGCTGCCCGCCATCGCCTCCCACTCGGACTCGAAGAGCGCTTCGGGGTCCTGGGACTGCGGCACCAGGTCCGCCAGGATCCGGCCGAGCGCCGCGCCGGCGACACCGCCGGCCCGCGCGCCCGTCGAGCCCGGGCGGCCGCCGAGCGCCGCGCCGATGCCCCCGCCGCCGCTGCCGATGGCGCGGACGGCGGAGCGGGCGACGCGGCGCAGCCGGGGCGAGCCCGCGGCCCGCGCCGCGAGGCCGGCGAGCCGGCGGAAGAACTCCTCCGCCTCGTACTCGCCCTCCCACTCCAGCTCGAACTCGCCCTCGTACTCGCCTTCGTCCTCGAGTTCGCCTTCGAACTCGCCCTCGTCCTCGAACTCGTACAGGGCCTCGTACTCGAACGCGGCCAGCGGGTCGCGTACCGGCGCCGGAGTGCTCATGGCGGCCGCTCCCCCCTACCGCACGACCGGCTGCCGGCGGGCGGCCGGACCAGGACGTGACACGGCTCCCGCGGCGCGCGCGTTGCGCTGCACGGCCCGGGTGCACGCGCGCGGGCTGGTCAGCACGCGCCTGGTCTGGCCCGCCATCACCCGCGCGGCGGCGGCCCGGGTCACCGGCCGGCCGGCGGCGGCCCGGCGGGTGAGCGTGGTGGCGGTGCCGCGGACGATCGTCGGCACGGCCCGTACGCCGATGCGGGTGGCGGGGCGGCTGCGCAGGATGCGGGTGAGCACGGCCGTGCCGCGCACCAGATGGGGCAGCACGCGGCGCAGTGCGGCCCGGTCGGCGGCGGACAGCGACGACACCGTGGCCGCGCCGATCATCGCCTCGGCCTCGGCCTCGGTGCGCGCCTGCGAGGCGACTGCCGCCATCAGCTCGGCCATGGCCTCGTTCTGGGTGGCGGGCGGCCGGGCCTCCTCCTCGAACTCGGCCTCGAACTCGCCCTCGAACTCCGCCTCGTACTCGAACTCGCCCTCCAGCAGCGAGCCCGCCGCCCGGCCGATCATGCCGCCGAGCGGTCCGCCCACCGCCGCACCCACCACGGGTGCCGCGAGCCGGCCGATACGCCGCAGCGTGGGCATGGCGCGGGTGGCCAGCGCGCGGATGCGGCGGAAGAACTCCTCGTACTCGCCCTCGTACTCCCCCTCGAGCTCCCACTCCTCCTCGCGCTGCCCGAAGATGCTGCCGGCGATGTTCCCCAGGGTGCCGAGGAACTCCTCGCCCTCGAACTCCCCCTCGTACTCCCCCTCGAGCTCGAACTCCTCCTCGGCCTCGAACTCGAGCTCCAGTTCGTCCTCGCGCAGGCTGGACATGGCGCTCCCTCCTCGTGGAAAAGGGACGATGAGCCACACCGTAGGAGCCGCTCCGGGCGGCGGGAATCCGCTCGTTAGCGGGGGACACGAACCGGGGTCCCTCATCCGTGCCGCACTCGCTCGTGCTACCGGGCGGGGCCGCAAAGAGGCCGGTGTGGCCCTGTCCAGGCGCCCCCACCTGGCCTACCCTCCAGTCACATGTCCCGGCGCCGGGCTGCTTGCCGAGTGGGGGGAGGCGCGATGGACGGGGTGAGGCATCCGGACCGGCAGACGCTCGCGGCAGCGGAGTCCGTGGACTCCGCCGTCGGCCAGCTCATCAGACGCCTCGTCGAGAACGACGCCCGTGCGTCGGCGGCGGAGGAGATCATCCTCGACATCGAGGTCGACGGCTTCCGCTACGTCGCGGTCCGCTGCGCCCTCCCCGCCGCCGGTGCGCCGGGCGGCAGCGGCGAGTTACGGACAGAGCGGGAGGCGTCCGAAGGGGACGCCTCGGCGGCGGAGGCGGAGCATCCGGCGCTCAGCCCGCGCGAGACGGAGATCGCGCGCATGGTCGCCAAGGGCTACGCGAACAAGACCATCGCCTCCGTGCTCGACATCAGCTCGTGGACGGTCTCGTCGCATCTGCGGCGCATCTACGGCAAGCTCGGGGTCACCTCCCGCGCCGCGATGGTCGCCCAACTCCTCGACGCGGACCGTCAACGCCCCCACACGGCCGTCGCCCTGTGACCGCACGCGGTGTCCGGCCCGCACTCAGGCCCGTACCGTCCGCACCGGAACGCCCGGCGCGCACACCGCCGCCGTCACCCGCAGGGCGGGGTCCAGGGCCGTCCAGACCTCGTCCAGCAACTCCGCGCGGTCGGCGGCGCTCACCCGTACCTCCGTGTAGGGCGGGGCGGCGGCGACCGTCTCGCCGTCGGACGCGTACGTCGTCAGCAGCACGCCCTCCCCCGGGCGCAGGCCGGCGACCCGCAGCGTCATCCGGTCCGCGGGCTCGCGGCCGAGCGCGCTGCGCCGGGCGGCGCCGAGCCAGGCGGTGCCGTCCGGGTCGGCGACGAGGGTGATGCGCGGGGTGTGGATCGGGGGGTCGGGTTCGTAGTCGAGGCCGTCCAGCGCGGTGGCGGGGGTGGCGCCCGCCGCCAGCCGGTCCGCGACGGTGTCGACCTGTTCGCCGTTGCCGAGGACGAGCCGGCCGTCGACCGGGCGGACGGCCGTGTAGTGGCGCAGCGCGTCGTGTTCGCGGTCGTCGGTCGGGACGGCCAGCAGCCCGCCGCCGGGGGCGTCCGCCAGGCGGCGGGCGCGGGAGGCGGGGCTGCGGCCCGTCATGAAGTACGTTCCCGCCGGTGAGCCGTCGCCCGTCCGGCACCACAACAGGCCCCTGCCCGGGTAGCGGTTGGCCGCCAGCGCATCGGTGAGTCGCATCACCCCTCCGTCTCCCCCGCCGCCGCCAGCAGTGACTCCGCGGCGCTCGTACGGGCGTAGAGCACGATACGGCCGGTTCGGTGGGCCGTGAGCAGGCCCGCCGCGCGCAGCGCGGTCAGGTGCTGGGAGACGGCGCCCGGGGTGACGGACAGCCGGCGGGCCAGGTCCGTGGTGGAGGCGGGGGCGGTGAGTTCGGCGAGGAGGAGCGTACGGGTGCGGCCCAGGACCGCCGTCAGGGCCTCGGGCGCGGACGTGTGCCGCGGGGACCACAGCGTCGCGAGGCCGCGCGGCGGATAGCGCAGGGTGGGCTGCCACACCTCGCCGGTGACCGAGAAGACCCGCGGTGACACGAACGCGGAGGGGACCAGGAGCAGGCCGCGGCCGTCGAGCCGCCGCTCCCCGTGGGCGTACCGCGTGGCCAGCTGCAGCGTGCCGGAGTCCCAGTCGACCTGGGGGTCGAGGTCGGCGAAGAGCCGCTGCGCGCCGCCCTCGGCGAGCAGCCGCGCGCGGTGCATGACGTCGCCCTCCAGCAGCGTCAGGATCCGCGGCCAGTACGGGGCGAGCGCCAGCTCCCAGTACGCCTCGACGGCGGCCGCGACGCGCTCCATCCCGGCCCCGGGGTCCGCGCGCAGGGCGTCGATGCGCTCCTGCGGCACCAGCGAGTGCCGGATGCGGATGCGCTCCACGGGTGTCGAGCGGAGCGTCGCCAGCTCCACCTCCAGCGACGGCTGCGGGGTCGTCGGCGGCGGGCACAGGAAGCCGGGGATGCCGCCGTCCACCATGATCAGGTCCGTCAGCGGGGAGAGGTCCACACGCGCGGCGGCCAGCCGCGGCCGGACCTGCTCCAGCCATCTGCGGTGCAGCCACTGGTCGGGCGCGCCCTTGAGCACCCGCACGCTCGTGATGACCTCCCAGAGCGGGGAGATCGCGAACCTCGTCCGGGCCACGTCGTCCAGCGTGAAGGACAGCTCCAGCATTTAGTCGAGTCTAAATCCTTTCGCCCGGCCCGTCCCCCGCCCCCATGGTCATGCGCATGCACTCAGACTCCCCCTGGCGGACAGCCGCCTTCCGTCAGCTCTTCGCCGCCGCCTCGGCGAGCCAGCTGGGCACGCAGATCGGCTACGTCGCGATGCCGCTGGTCGCCGCCGTCGCCCTGGACGCGAGCCCCGGCGAGGTGGGCCTGCTGGCCACCCTCAGCATGGCCGCGTTCCTGCTCATCGGTCTCCCGGCCGGCGCCTGGGTGGACCGGCTGCCGCGCCGGCCCGTGCTGATCACCGCCGATCTGGTGCGCGCCGCATTGCTGGCGTCCGTCCCGCTCGCGTGGTGGTCCGGCGTGCTCACCCTGTGGCAGCTGTACGCCGTGGTGCTGGGGTCCGGCTGCGCGACGGTGTTCTTCGAGGTGGCCTCGCAGAGCTACCTGCCCGCGCTCGTCGGACCCTCCGCCCTGGTCCGGGCGAACTCCGCGGTCGTCGGCCTGCAGGCCGCCTCGAGCGTGGGCGGGCGCGGCGCCGGCGGTCTGATCGTCGCCGCGCTGGGCGCGCCGCCGGCGATCGCCCTGCACGCGGTCAGCCATCTGCTCTCGGCGCTGTCCCTCACCCGGATCCGGGCCACGGAGGCCCGACCCGCGCGCGGCCCGGCACGGCGCGCCCTGGGCGCGGAGGTGCGCGAGGGCCTGCGGCACGTCCTCGGCGACCGCGAGCTGCGGGCCCTGGCCCTCAGCGGGGCCTGCGCGAACTTCGGCTCGTCGGCGGTCAACACCATGCTGCCGCTGCTCGTCACCCGTGAGCTGGGCATGTCCCCGGCCGTGCTGGGCGCGTACTGGGCGGTCGGCGGCGTCGGCATCTTCGTGGGCTCCGTGCTCGCCCGGCGGCTCGCCGCCCGCTTCGCCTACGGCCGCGTGATCGCCACGGCCGGACTGCTCATGGCGCCCGCGGGTCTGCTCATCCCGCTGTTCGACCGGGGCGTCTGGCTGGGGCTGTCGGCGTTCGGCTCGCTGCTGGCCTCGGCGAAGTTCGGCGTGAACAACGTGCTGGGCGTCAGCCTGCGCCAGCACCTGACGCCGCCGGAGCTGCAGGGCCGGATGAACGCCACGTTCCGCTTCCTGCTGATGGGCGCGCTGGCCCTCGCGGCGGCCACCGCCGGCCTGATCGGCGAGTACGCCTCGGTGCGCGCGGCGCTGTGGACCGGGGGCGCGTTCATGACCCTGGCCTTCCTGCCACTTTTCTTGTCACCTGTCCGCAATCGCCGGGATCTTACGGACATGTCGCGGCGCAATCGTGATGAACCTGCTGACGTCGTTGTCAGCCCCGCGGGATAGATTGCGTGTGCTCTACAGCGGCACACACGGGGAAAGGCAGGGCGCATGCGTTCGGCGGGGAAGTGGGTCTTCGTGCTGGCCCTGGTCGGCATGCTGACCCTGGCCGGCATCGGTGTCTACAACATCATGAACGGCTTCGGCGGCTCCTCCGCCTCGGGCGCGGACGGCGAGACGGCCGAGGCCGCCGAGCCGCTGAAGGAGAAGGAGATCACCACGGCGGCGAAGTCCTTCCTCGCCGCCTGGTCGAAGGGCGACCTGGAGCGGGCGGCCGCGCTCACGGACTCCGAAGCGGCGGCGCTGGAGGGGCTGACGTCGTACCGCGACGACGCCCACGTGACGAAGGCGCGCTTCACGACCGCGACGCCGACCGGGTCCGCGGTGCCGTTCCAGGTCCGGGCGACCGTCGCCTACGACGGGGTCTCCAAGCCGTGGACGTACACGTCGCGCCTCAGCGTGGTGCGGGGCGACGTCAGCGGCAAGCCGCTGGTCGACTGGGACTCGACGGTGCTGCACCCGGACCTCGGCACGGGCGAGAAGCTCGCCACGGGTGAGGCGGCGGCCCCGCAGGTCAAGGCCGTCGACCGCAAGGGCCGCGCGCTGGACCCGGCGGCCTACCCGTCGCTGCGGCCGGTGCTGGAGCAGCTGCGCGCGAACTACGGCGACAAGCTGTCCGGCACGCCCGGGATCGAGCTGACCATCGACGGACCGGAGGGCGTGGACTCGCTGCTCACGCTCTCCACGGGCAGGCCCGCGCTGCTGAAGACCACGCTGGACCGCGACGTACAGGCGGCGGCCGAGAAGGCCGTCGCGAAGTACCCGACGGCGTCCGTCGCGGCGGTGGACCCGGCGACCGGCGGCGTGCTGGCCGTGGCCAACACCGGGGACGTCGACTTCAACGCGGCGTTCAACGGCGGCGTCGCGCCGGGCTCGACGTTCAAGATAGTCACGGCCGCGGCGATCTTCGCCAACAACCCGTCGGTGACGCCCGCCACGACGACGAAGTGCTACACCTCCTTCGCGCCCGAGCAGAGCAGGTCCTTCCGCAACTACGAGGGCCTGAACGGTATCTCGGGCGACTCCTCCCTCGCCCTCAACTTCGCCAAGTCCTGCAACACCGGCTTCCTCAGCCTCGTCGACGAGCACGACGACGTGTCCTACCCGGACAGCGCCCTGTACGACACGGCCAGCCGGTACTTCGGTCTCGGCCGCAACGACTGGGCCACGGGCATCAAGTCCGCCGACGGCGGAATCCCGGTGGACAGCGGCGACTTCAAGTGGGCGGCGATGATCGGCCAGGGCCGGGTCACCATGAACGCGCTCAACATGGCGTCGGTCTCGGCGACCGTCGCGAACGGCTCGTTCAGGCAGCCGAGGCTGGTGCCCGAGGTCGGCAAGCCCCTCGCCCAGGCGAGCCCGCTGCCGTCGCGGATCCACGGGTATCTGCGGAGCATGATGCAGCTGGCCGTCAGCGACGGCACAGCCGCGGGCCTGGGCCTGCCGGGGGGCTCCGGCGCCAAGACCGGTACGGCGGAGATCGCGCCGACGCAGAGCGACAGCTGGTTCACGGCGTTCCGCGGCGACGGGCGGATCGCCGCCGCGGCCTGGGTCCAGAGCGGCGGCCACGGGCGGGCCGCGGCGGGACCGATCGTGGTCAAGGTCATGAACGCCCGCTGACGGGACGGCGCGTGGCGGTGCATCATGGACCGGGGCGCGACAAGGGGGCGCGATGGAGCAGAGCGTCGAGATCGTCATCGACGGCGACGGCAAGGTCACGCTGCGCGTGGCCGGGGTCGAGGGGACGGAGTGCCTGGCGCTCACCGAGCCCTTCGAGCAGCTGCTCGGGGCCGACGTCGAGCACCGGGAGATGACTCCGGAGGCCGACCAGGCGCTGTACGGCACGGACCACGTCGAGCAGCGGCGCGGCGGGTGAGCGACGTCCCCTGGCGGCTGCACGGCGTGCTGGAGCGCAGCCGGGCCAACGGTCCCGGGACGCGGTTCGTCGTCTGGACCCAGGGCTGCGATCTGGGCTGCGCGGGCTGCTTCAACCCCGGGACGCACCCGGACGGCGACGGTTCCGTACAGTCGGTCGCCGAGCTGGCCCGCCAGGTGGCCGCGGGCGCGGACGGCATCGAGGGCGTCACCGTGACCGGCGGTGAGCCGCTTCAGCAACCGGACGCGCTGCGGGAGTTCGTCCGCCTGGTGCGCGCGGAGACCGGCCTCGGGATCATCGTCCTCAGCGGCTACAGCCGTACGGAGATCGAGCACGATCCCGTCCGGCACGCGGCCGTCGCCGGCGCGGACCTCGTGGTGGCGGGCCGCTACACCGCCGCCCGCCATCTGGGCTCCGGCCTGCGGGGCTCGTCGAACAAGACGTACTGGAACCTGACAGGCCGCTACGACGTGTCCACGTTCGACGACATCCCACAGGGGGAGATCGTCGTGGCCGCGGACGGGACGTGGACCCTGACGGGGGTGCTGGGCGGCGCCGCCGGGGTGCGGCGGCAGGCGGATCCGGGGGGCTCCGGCGCGCAGGCCGGCAGCCGGACGTGAGCGATGCGCGGGGCTGACCGGCAGGGGCCGGACCCGCGGGGGAAGGGGCAGGGCGTGCGTGGTGGACAGGAGGCCGTGGCCGAGGAGATCCAGCGTTGTCTGCGGGCCCGGGTGAGTCTGATCGTGCTGGTCACCGTCGAGGAGCAGCGCGCCCTGCGGCTGCTCGACGACGTGCGGCGCGCCCGGGGCGGGGACGCCGACCTCGTGCTGTGGGACGTCGCCGACCGGTTCGAGTCCAAGGCCGGCCGGCGGCTGGCCGACGCCGGCGAGGCGGTCGGCGCGCTGGACCGGATCCGCGAATGGGCGCTGTCCGACCCCGAACGGCGCGACGTGTACGTCCTGAAGGACTTCCACGAGTTCTGGCACAAGGACCTGCGGGTACGCCGCAAGCTCCGCTCGCTCGCGCAGCAGCTCGTCTTCACCGGCGCCGGCATCGTCGTCACGGCCCCGGGCCCCGCCGACGTACCGGCCGAGCTGCGCGACGACGCGGTCGTGATCGAACTGCCGCTGCCCGGCGAGGACCTGCTGCGCGAGGAGCTGGACACCCTGGTCGACGGCAACCGCGCGCTGGGCGAGCGCCTCACCCCGCACGCCCGCTCCCGCCTCGCCCGGGCCGCGCTGGGCCTGACCGCCGCCCAGGCCCGCCGTGCCTTCGCCAAGTCCGCGGTGCGCGGCGGGCCGCTGGACGACCGGGACATCTCCCGGGTGCTGGAGGAGAAGAAGGCCGTCATCAAGGAGAGCCGCGCGCTGGAGTTCCTCACCCCGGAGCGGACCGTCACCGACGTCGGCGGGCTGGACGCGCTCAAGCACTGGCTGACGCTGCGGGAGCGGGCGTTCGGGCCGGAGGCCGCCGCGTTCGGGCTGCCCGCGCCGAAGGGGCTGGCGCTCGTCGGCATCCCCGGCACGGGCAAGTCGCTCACCGCGAAGACGATCGCCGGGCAGTGGCGGCTGCCCCTGCTGCGGCTGGACGTGGGCGCCCTGTTCGGCTCGCTCGTCGGCGAGTCCGAGCAGCGCATCCGCCGGGCGCTGCAGCTGGCGGAGACCATCGCGCCGTGCGTGCTGTGGGTCGACGAGCTGGAGAAGGGCTTCGCGACCGGCGACCTCGACGGCGGCACCTCGCAGCGCGTCTTCGGCACCCTGCTGACGTGGATGCAGGAGAAGACCGCCCCGGTCTTCGTCGTCGCCACCGCCAACGACGTACACGCGCTGCCGCCGGAGACGCTGCGCCGCGGCCGGTTCGACGAGGTGTTCTTCCTCGACCTGCCGACGACGGAGGAGCGCCGCGAGATCCTCGCGCTGCATCTGCGCCGCCGGCGCCGCGACCCGGGCGCCTTCGACCTCGACCACCTGGCCCGGCTCGGCGACGGCTACGTCGGCGCCGAGCTGGAACAGGCCGTGGTGGACGCCCTGTACACCGCGTTCGCCGAGGGCCGCGACATCCACGACAAGGACGTCGCCGCGGCCATGCGCCGCACGGTGCCGCTGAGCCGTTCGCAGCGCGAGGTGGTCGAGCGGCTGCGCGGCTGGCTGCGCGACGGGCGGGCGCAGTCCGCCTCGTTCGAGGAGGTGCAGCTGGCGGAACGGGCGCAGGTCCGGCTGGAGTTCGACTGATGGGATGGGCGGCGCGGCGCGAACGCCGCAGATGGTGGCGCGACGTCCACGAGCGCGGCGACCACGTCCGGCGGATCGTCGCACGCGCACGCGACGGCCTGCTCTGGGACGATCCCCGGTTCCGCACCCACGAGGACGTCGGCTGGCTCGTCCGCCGCGCCCGCCGCGACCCCGGGGCGCTGGAGGTCGTCTGGCGGATCTGGCTGGCTCTCGACGACGGGGACGACCGCCTGGGGGACACGCTCCGCCGGATCGGCCGACCGGTCCCCGCCGAGCACGAGGCGGCAGCGCTCGCGGCCCTCGGCGATCCGTCGGCCCTGGACCCCCGGCTGCGCGGCGCCCTGCTGGACTGCGCGGCCCGCGCACACCATCCGGCGGGAGCGGCGGCACGCCGGCTGATCGCCGAGTCCGGCGACGGGCCGGCGGTGGACGCGTTGTGCGAGGCGGCGCTCGACGTACCGCACCTGGCGGCGTTCTGCCGTACGCACCGGCTGGCGCCGTCCGGTGAACTGCGCCGGGCGGCCTTCCTCGTACGAACCCGGCAGACCGCCCTCCTACGTGAGGAGGACCCCGACGGGACCCTGTTGCGGGCCGCCTACCGGCAGCAGGGTCCGCAGGGGCGCGCCCTGCTGCGCGACGCGCTGACGGCAGCAGGCGAACTCGACCTCCTGCGGGGTCTGCTGACGCCGGACGGCGCCGCGCCGCACCTGCGCGGCGCCGACGGGCGCGCGGCACTGGCGGCCGCCGCCTGGCGGCTGCCCCTCGGCCCCGCCGTACAGGCCGTCGCGGGGGGCCCGCCGGCGGAACGCGCCGGGGCCGACTCGGGCCTGTTCTACGCGGCCGTGGCCTGCTT
>NZ_JBFAXR010000127.1:0-24377 GCF_040680895.1 Streptomyces sp. NPDC051940
GTGCCGCCCGCGTCCCGGGCGCAGCCCCGGCCCCTGCAGGAGCGGAGCCGACCGCGCCTTGGGTGCAGCCCCGGCCCCTGCGGGAGCGGTGCCGCCCGCGTCCCGGGCGCAGCCCCGGCCCCTGCAGGAGCGGAGCCGACCGCGCCTTGGGTGCAGCCCCGGCCCCTGCGGGAGCGGTGCCGCTCGTTGGGGGTGGTGGCCTGCCTGTATGGCGTGCCCGACGGGCCGCGGGCGCGGTCGGGCCGTCGCCTGGGCGCAGCGTGCGCCTGCCGAGCCGGCGCTGCCCGCGCCCCGGGCGCATTCCGGGCCGTGCGGGAGCGGTGCCGCCCGCGCGTCGGGCGCAGCCCCGGCTCCTACGGGGGCGGAGCCGCTTGTTGGAGGAGGCGGACCTGGCCGCATCCCGTGCACCGGCGGGCACCGCGGGCCCGGGCGCACCGTGCGCCTGCCGAGCCGGTGCCGCCTGCGCTCCGGGCGCATCCGGGGTCGTGCGGGAGCGGAACTGCCCGCGTCCCGGGCGCACTCCGGGCCCCTGCGGGAGCGGTGCCGCCCGCGCCCCGGGCGCAGCCCCGGCCCCCGCGGGAGCGGAGCCGGTCGTTGGGGGAGGCGGACCTGGCCGCATCCCGTGCCCGACGGGCCGCGCGGGCGCGCCGTCGCCCGGGCGCACCGTACGCCTGCCGAGCCGGTGCCGCCCGCGCTCCGGGTGCCCGGCCCCCCCGGCGGGAGCGGAGCCGCCCGCGCCCCGGGCGCAGCCCCGGCCCCCGCGGGAGCGGAACTGCCGCGTCCCGGGCGCAGCCCCGGCCCCCCGCGGGAGCGGAACTGCCCGCGTCCCGGGGGCACCGCTCCCGCGGCGGGCGGTGGCGGTGGGACGTGCGGTCAGCGTTCCTCGTCGAGCGGGGGCGGTGCCGTGCTCTCGCGCACCGTCAGCCGGGGCGTCGCGGTGCGGACGTTGCGGGCCGACTCCGGGTCGTCGATCGCCGCCAGCAGCGCGCGGGCCACCTGCTCGCCGAGGGCGAACGTGTCACGCGACAGCGCCGTGATCGACGGGTGCACGATCCGGGTGAGCACCGAGTCGTCGAACGACACCACCGACAGCTCGCGCGGCACCGGCACGCCCATCTCCGCCGCGACCCCGAGCCCAGCCACCGCCATCACGTCGCTGTCGTAGATCAGCGCCGTCGGCCGCTCCGGCCGCGACAGCAGCGTCCGGGTGGCCGCCGCGCCCTGCGCGTCGCTGAAGTCCGTGGGCACCGACTCCACCCCCACCAGCCCGTGCCGCTTCGCCGAGTCCTTCAGCGCCCGCATCCGCCGCTGGGTGTGCTGGAACTGCGGCAGTCCGGCCAGGTGCGCGATCCGGCGGTGGCCGAGGGCGGCCAGATAGTCGACCAGCGAGAGCATGGCCTCCCGGTCGTCCGCCCACACGCTCGGCAGCCCGCCGTGCCGCCCCGGCCCGCCGAGCACCACCGACGGGACGCCCAGCTCCTCCAGCACCGCGACGCGCGGGTCGCGCACCTGGAGGTCGACCAGGACGAAGCCGTCCACCCGGCGTTCGGAGACCCAGCGCCGGTACACCCCGATCTCCGCCGGCGTGTCCTCGACGGTCATCTGCTGCAGGGCCACCGAGCGGACCGACAGCCCGGCCTGCAGACCGGCCGTGAGCTGGCCGAAGAAGGGCTCGACGCCGATCGTGCGGGCGGGCCTGGCGACCACCAGGCCGACCGCGCCGGCCCGGGCCCCGCCGAGCGCGCGGGCGGCGCTGTGCGGGTGCCAGTTCAGGTCCTCGGCGACCTTCAGGATGCGAGCCCTGGTGGCCTCGCTCACGCCCGGACGGCCGTTGAGTGCGAAGGACACCGCGCCGGGGGAGACCCCGGCCCGCTTGGCGATCTCCGCGATCGTCGGTCTGGCCATCTCACGCGCTCCCTCTTGACAGCCGAATATGAGGCAGAGCATAGTCCACCCCCAGCTAAAGCGATTTAGTTAGCGCGGATCTCAGAGCTCGCACTTCATCCAGGCGAGGAGCGCCCGCCGTACGGCGTCGGCACGCCCCGCCTCACCTCCCGCGCTCGGGACGGATCAGGAGACTCACCCATGCGAAGAATCTCGGCAGCCACGGCCCTCGCCGTCGCCGCTGCGGTCGCGCTGTCCGGCTGCGGAGTCGGCGACGGCAGCTCGGACAAGGACGCCCAGCAGCAGGTCGACAAGTCGGCACCGCTGAAGGGCACGATCAGCTTCCAGACCTGGGCGCTGAAGGGCGACAAGTTCAGCCCGTACTTCGAGAAGCTGATCGCCGACTTCGAGAAGGCGCACCCCGGCACCACGATCAAGTGGGTCGACCAGCCCGGCGAGGGCTACGACGCCAAGCTGACCAGCCAGGCCGCGAGCGACAACCTCCCGGACGTGGTCAACCTGCCGCCCGACCTCGCGTACCCGCTGGCCAAGACCGGCAAGCTGCTGGACCTGCGCAAGAACGTGCCGACGCTGGAGCAGGACTGGGTGCCCAGCGCGGTGGCCGCCTACGCGTACCAGGACCTGGACGGCGGCAGCGCCGCCTACGGCTTCCCCTGGTACCAGGGCACGGACGTGAACTACTGGAACAAGGACCTGCTCACCAAGAACGGCCTCGACCCGGCCAAGCCGCCGGCCACCGTCGACGAGCTGTTCGCCCAGGCCAAGACCCTGCACGACAAGTCCGGCGGCAAGGCATACCTGATCAGCCGCACCCCGGGCCTGATGGACCTGACGAACGCGGGCGTGCAGGTCATCGCCCCGGACGCCGCCCAGTTCACCTTCAACACCCCCGAGGCGGCTGCCCTCGTCCAGAAGTACGCGGACGCCTACAAGGCGGGTGAGATGCCCCGGAACATCTTCGCCAAGACCTGGCAGGGCAACGCGGCGCTGTTCCAGAAGAAGGAGGTCGCCTGGACCACCGCGGGCGGCCGCTACATCGACCAGATGAAGACCGACGCGCCGAACCTCGTCGAGTCCATCGTCCCGTCGCCGGCCTTCAAGGTCCCGCCGCTGTACAGCCAGGGACTGTCGGTGGCGGCCAAGAGCAAGAACCTGCCGCTGGCCCTGGAGTTCGCGAAGTTCGTCGCGAACGACGCCAACCAGCGGGCGTTCATCGAGCTGGCCCCCGGCTTCCTGCCCGGCACCGCCGCCTCCGCGGACGACCCGGCGTACAGCAAGAGCGACGGCACCCCGCAGGGCGACGCCTCCCAGTACGCCTTCGAGGCGCTGAAGGAGGCGAAGATCGGCACCCCGCCGCAGTGGAACGGGGAGATGAACGACGTCCTCAACCAGGAGCTCGCCAAGGCGATCACCGGCAAGAAGTCGGCGAAGCAGGCCCTGGACGACGCCGTGAAGCAGGTCAACTCGCTGCTGCAGCAGTGACCCCGGGCGGGGCCGTCCGGCGGACCGACGAACGCCGGACGGCCCCGGCCCCCCTCCCGCTTCCGGAAGAAGCCCGTCGAGAGAGGTGAGAAACCGATGAGAGCGCACCGCTGGTACACACCGTGGCTGATGGTGATCCCGGCGCTGACCTGGCTGGCCGTGTTCGCCCTGTTCCCGGCCGTCAACACCGTCGTCCTGTCCTTCACCAACGTCCGCACGCTGTCCGGCGGCGAGTTCATCGGCGTGGAGAACTACCAGCGGCTGCTGGACGACCCGCGGATGGTGGACGCGGTGGTAAACACCCTGCTGATCACCGTGATCTGTGTGCCGCTGCTGGTCTTCCTGCCGCTGCTGCTCGCCCTGCTGGTGCACTCCCGGCTCCCCGGCATGGGATTCTTCCGGACCGTCTTCTACTTCCCGGTCGTCGCCTCGGCGGTCGCGGTGGCGCTGATCTGGCAGTGGATCCTCGACGACAACGGGCTGGCGAACCAGCTCGGGCAGCAGATGGGCCTGATCGACAAGGCGGTCCCGTTCCTCACGGACCGCTGGCTGCTGATCTTCTCCGCGGTGGCGCTCACCGTCTGGAAGGGCCTCGGCTACTACATGGTGCTGTACCTGGCGGCGCTCGGGAACGTACGCCGCGAGCTGCACGAGGCGGCCGCGGTCGACGGGGCGGGGGCCGTGCGGCGCTTCCGGTCGGTCACCGTCCCCGGGGTGCGCAACATGATGCTGCTCATCGCGGTGCTGATCACCGTCTCCGCGATGCGCCTGTTCACCGAGCTGTACATCCTCGGCGGACCGCAGGGCGGCGTCGGCGGCCAGGACGTGACGATCGTCTTCCTGATCCAGTCGGCCCTCAAGGGCAGCATCGACGGCCGCATCGGCTACGCCTCCGCCGTGAGCGTGGCGCTGTTCGTCGTCACCGTCGGCCCGCTGCTGCTCCTGGCCCGTCTGAACAAGAAGAACAGTGAGGTCTGAGATGACCCTGGTCACCGACCGCGCCGCGACCGGCCGCACGGCGCCCGGCAAGCCCCCGCGCCTGCGCGGCCGGCGCCGCTCACCGGTCTTCGACGCCCCGACCCCGCTGGGGATCGCCGGCCGCTACGGGGCGCTGGTCCTCATGGTGCTCCTCACGATCGGACCGCTGCTGTGGCAGCTGTCGACCTCGCTGAAGAGCAAGTCCGAGGACATCTACGCCGAGACCCCGCAGCTGCTGCCGCAGGACCCGACGTTCGCCAACTACGGCGAGGTGACCCGGGTCGTCCCGGTGCTGGACTTCGCCACCAACTCCCTGATCGTGGCCGCGATGAGCGTCCTCGGGAACCTGATCGGCGCCACCCTGGCCGGCTTCGCCCTGGCCCGCGTCGACTTCCGCGGCCGCAAGCTGGTCGTCGGGCTCTTCATGGCCACGCTGGTGCTGCCGGGCGAGGCCACGATCATCTCCCAGTTCCAGACGGTCAACAACCTCGGCCTGACCGACACCCTCGTCGGCATCGTGCTGCCCGGCCTGATCGGCACGGTCAACGTCCTGCTGATGTACAACGCCTTCCGCTCCCTGCCCCGCGAGCTGGACGACGCGGCTGTCATCGACGGCGCCACGGTCTGGCAGCGGCTGCGCCACATCGGACTGCCGGCGGTGAAGGGCACGCTGAGCATCGTCGCGATCCTGTGCTTCATCGGCGCCTGGGACGACTTCCTGTGGCCGCTGCTGGTGGTCCAGGACCCGGAGAAGCTGACCCTCACCGTGGGCCTGGCCTATCTCAAGGGCCAGTTCAGCGCCGATCCGCGGCTGATCGCCGCCGGCACGGTCATCGCCCTCGTCCCCGTCCTGGTCCTCTTCGCCACGCTCCAGCGCTACTTCTTCCGCGGGGTCGAAGAGGGCGCCGTGAAGGGGTGACGGCAGACCCTCCCGTACGACGCGCAGTCCCTCCCGTACGACGCGCAGTCCCGCCCCAGCCCTCCCCGCCCAGCAAGGACCCGCCATCAGCATGCCCGCACTTCCGTACGCCCCCGCGCCGCGCTTCGGCGTCAACTACACGCCGACCCGCGGCTGGTTCCACCACTGGCTCGACTTCGACCTGGACGAGGTGCGCGCCGACCTGGACTCCGTCGCCGCGCTCGGCTTCGACCACATCCGGGCGTTCGCCCTGTGGCCGCTGTTCCAGCCCAACCGCACCCTGATCCGCCCGCGCGCCGTCGAACAACTCGTCGCGCTCGTGGACGCCGCCGCCGAGCGGGGCCTGGACGTCAACGTCGACGGACTGCAGGGACACCTGTCCAGCTTCGACTTCGTGCCCTCCTGGACCCAGACCTGGCACCGCCGCAACATGTTCACCGATCCGGACGTCGTCGCCGGCGAGGCCGAGTACCTGCGCACGCTCGCCGCCGCCCTCGCCGACCGGCCCAACTTCCTCGGCATGACGCTCGGCAACGAGATCAACCAGTTCTCCGGCGACCCGCACCCGGACCCCGACCGCATCACCCCCGAGCAGGCCGACGCCTGGCTCGCCCGGATGCTCGACGCCTGCGAGCAGGGCGCGCCCGGCAAACTCCATCTGCACGCGTGCTACGACGCGGCCTGGTACCTCGACGACCACCCCTTCACCCCGGCCCACGCCGCCCGGCACGGCTTCGCCACGGCCGTCCACTCCTGGGTGTTCAACGGCACCGCGCAGAAGTACGGCACCCACTCCGCCGCCACCGACCAGCACGCCGCGTACATGATCGAGCTGTCCCGGGCCTGGTCCCCCGACCCCCGCCGCCCGGTGTGGCTGCAGGAGGTCGGCGCGCCGGCCCCGCACATCCCGGCGGACCACGCGGCGGCGTTCACCCGCGCCACCGTCACCGCGGCCCTGGACTGCGCCGACGTATGGGGCGTCACGTGGTGGTGCTCCCACGACGTCGACCGCTCGCTCGCGGACTTCCCGGAGCTGGAGTACAGCCTGGGCGTGCTCACCAACGACCGTGTGCCCAAGCCCGCCGGACGCGGGCTGGCCGCGCTCATCACCGAGGTACGGGAGCGGGGTCACCGCCCGGAGCCGCGCACCACCGCCCTCGTGCTGGACCTCCCCGAGGACGCGCCGAAGCGGTCGGTCTGCGCCCCCGGCGGCGCGTTCTTCGACGCCTTCATGCGCCTGGCCGCCGCCGGTGCGCGCCCCGCCGTCGTACTCGCCGCGCACAGCGCGGACCCGGCGTATCTCTCCGCACGGGGTATCACCGAGACCGTCACCGTGGAGGATGTGGACCGTACCTGACGTCCGCCGAGCACCCGCCGACACCCGCACTACCCACGGAGCAACGCAGTGCATGACGACCGCACCCTCGTCGAGTCCCGACTCAAGCGCGTCCTCGAGGAGCGCATCCGCCCCGCCGTGTACCCCGAGTCCGTACCGCTGACCGCAGGCATCTGGACCGCCCCCGGCGAACCCGTGCCCGTCGCCGAGGGCCTGGCGGCGCCCCGTACGCCGGCAGCCGCCGGGGACCGCTGGGGAGCGCCCTGGGGGACCAGCTGGATCACTGTCTCCGGCACGGTCCCCGAGCACTGGGCGGGGCGGACCGTCGAGGCGATCCTCGATCTGGGCTTCGACAGGAACATGCCCGGCTTCCAGTGCGAGGGCCTGGTCTACCGCCCCGACGGCTCCCCGGTGAAGGGCCTGAACCCGGACAACCAGTGGGTCCGCGTCGCCGCCCCGGCGACGGGCGGCGAGAAGGTCGAGCTGCACATCGAGGCGGCCTCCAACCCCGTCATCCTCGACTACCACCCCTTCCTCCCCACCGGCCTCGGCGACAAGGACACGGCCGGCACCGAACCGCAGTACCGCATCGAGCGGTTGGACCTCGCCGTCTTCGACGAGACGGTGTGGAACCTGATCCTGGACCTGGAGGTCCTCGGCGAGCTGATGGCGGAGCTGCCCGTCGAGTCCGCCCGCCGCTGGGACATCCTGCGCGCCGTCGACCGCGCCCTGGACGCCGTCGACCTGCAGGACGTCAACGGCACCGCGGCCGCCGCCCGCGAGCGGCTGACCGGTGTGCTCGCGGCGCCCGCCGAGCCCTCCGCGCACCGGCTGAGCGCGGTCGGCCACGCGCACATCGACTCCGCCTGGCTGTGGCCGCTGCGTGAGACGGTGCGCAAGGTGGCCCGTACCACCGCCAACATGACGGCGCTGCTGGAGGACGAGCCCGACTTCATCTACACGATGTCCCAGGCCCAGCAGTACGCCTGGATCAAGGAGCACCGCCCGGAGGTGTACGAGCGGGTCAAGAAGGCCGTCTCCGAGGGCCGGTTCGTGCCCGCCGGCGGGATGTGGGTCGAGTCCGACACCAACATGCCCGGCTCGGAGGCGATGGCCCGGCAGTTCGTCCACGGCAAGCGCTTCTTCCTCGAGGAGTTCGGCGTCGAGAACGACGAGGCGTGGCTGCCGGACACCTTCGGCTTCGCGGGCGGTCTGCCGCAGATCATCAAGGCGGCCGGTTCGAAGTGGCTGCTCACGCAGAAGATCTCGTGGAGCCAGATCAACAAGTTCCCGCACCACACCTTCCTCTGGGAGGGCGTCGACGGTACGCGGATCTTCACGCACTTCCCGCCCGTCGACACCTACAACTGCTCGATGAAGGGCAGCGAGATCGCCCACGCCGCCCGCAACTTCAAGGACAAGGGCAGGGCCCGCCACTCCCTGGCCCCCACCGGCTGGGGCGACGGAGGCGGCGGCACGACGCGCGAGATGGTCGGCAAGGCGGCGCGCCTGCGCGATCTGGAGGGCTCGGCGACGGTCCGCTGGGAGAAGCCGGCCGACTTCTTCGCCAAGGCCGAGGCCGAGTACGCCGACCCGCCGGTCTGGGCGGGCGAGCTGTATCTGGAGCTGCACCGCGCCACGCTGACCAGCCAGGCGCAGACCAAGCAGGGCAACCGGCGGTCCGAGAACCTGCTGTACGAGGCCGAGCTGTGGGCCGCGACGGCCGCCGTCCGGGCCGGGTTCCCGTATCCGTACGAGGACCTGGACCGGATCTGGAAGACGGTGCTGCTGCACCAGTTCCACGACATCCTGCCGGGCTCGTCCATCGCCTGGGTGCACCGCGAGGCCCGGCAGACCTACGCCAAGGTCGCCGAGGAGCTCAACGGGATCATCGACGCCGCCCAGCGGGCGCTGGCCGGCGACGCGTCGGCGGACGGGCGCGTGGTGTTCAACTCCGCCCCGCACGCGCGCAACGGCATCGCCGCCGGCGGTGCGTCCGGTACCGGGCAGACGCCCGCCGGCTGCTCCGTCACCGCCCGCGACGGCGGCTTCGTCCTCGACAACGGCCTGATCCGGGTCACCGTGGACGCCCGCGGCCTGGTCACGTCCGTGCTCGACCTGGCCGCCGGCCGGGAGGCGATCGCACCCGGATCCGCCGCCAACCTGCTGCAGATACACCCGGACTTCCCGAACATGTGGGACGCCTGGGACGTCGACTCCTTCTACCGCAACACCGTCACCGACCTCACGGACGTGGACGAGGTGGCCGTGACGGCCGACTCCCCGCACGAGGTCGCCGTCCGCGTCACGCGCGGCTTCGGCGGGTCGACGGCCGTGCAGACGCTGACGCTCGCCGCGGGCGCCCGACGCCTGGACATCGGCACCGAGGTGGACTGGCACGAGACGGAGAAGTTCCTCAAGGCCGCCTTCCCCCTCGACATCCACACCGACCGCTACGCCGCCGAGACCCAGTTCGGCCACCTCCACCGCCCCACGCACACCAACACCAGCTGGGACGCGGCGAAGTTCGAGGCGTGCAACCACCGCTTCGTCCATCTGGAGGAGCCCGGCTGGGGCGCCTCCCTGGTGACGGCCTCGACCTACGGCCACGACGTCACCCGTACCGTGCGCGCGGGCGACGGCGGCACCACGACGACGGTCCGTGCCTCGCTGCTGCGCGCCCCGCGCTTCCCCGACCCGCACACCGACCAGGGCGTGCACCGCTTCACGCACGCCCTGGTGGTCGGCTCCACGGTCGGCGACGCGGTGCGCGAGGGCTACGCGGTGAACCTACCCGAGCGGGTCGTGCCGGGCGACGCCGAGGTGGCGCCGCTGGTCACCGTGGACGACGAGGCCGTCGTGCTCTCCGCCGTGAAGCTGGCGGACGACGGCAGCGGCGACGTGGTGGTCCGCTGCTACGAGTCGCGCGGCGGGCGGGCGCGGGCGCTGCTGACGCCGTCCTTCGCCTTCTCCTCCGTCGTGCCGTGCGACCTGCTGGAGCGCCCCACCGGCGGGCCGCCGGCCGACACCGCGCTCGCGCTGCGCCCGTTCCAGCTGGTCACCCTCCGGTTCACCCGACCCGGGGCTGCTGCTGCGTGATGCAGTGCACCCCCCCGCCGCCGGTGAACACCGGGCGGGCGTCCACCAGGGTCACCGCCCGGTCCGGGAAGAGGCGGCCGAAGATCTCCGCGGCCGTCTCGTCCCGCGGGTCGTCGAAGGCGCACAGGACCACGCCCCCGTTGCAGAGGTAGTGGTTGATATACGAGTAGTCGGCCCACCGGCCGTCCGCCTCCAGGACGGTCGGGGCCGGCACCTCGACGACCTCCAGCCGGCGGCCGCGGGCGTCCGTCGCCGCGCCCAGCAGGCCGATGATCTCGCGGCTGACCTCGTGGTCGGGGTGCGCGGGATCCTGCTGCGCGTGCACCACGACCACGCCGGGGCGGGCGAAGGCGGCCACGATGTCGACATGGCCGAGGGTGCCGTGGCCGAGCGGGGGGTAGTCGGCGGTCAGGCCGCGCGGCAGCCAGATCGCCTTGCTGGTGCCCAGCTGCGCGTGGATCTCCGCCTCGACCCGCTCCTTCGTCCAGCCGGGGTTGCGCTCCGGGCCGAGCTGTACGGTCTCCGTCAGCAGCACCGTGCCCTCGCCGTCGACGTGGATCGCGCCGCCCTCGTTGACCAGCGGGGAGGTGTACGTCCGCGCCCCGGCCAGATCACTGACGTACGCGGCGATCTTCGCGTCGTGGTCCCAGCGCGCCCACTCCTGGGCGCCCCAGCCGTTGAACGTCCAGTCCACGGCGGCCAGTCCGCCCCTGCCGTCGACGAGGAACGTCGGGCCGACGTCCCGCATCCAGGCGTCGTCCAGCTCCCGCTCCACCGTCTCGACGCCCGGCCCCAGCAGCGCCCGCGCCCCGGCGGACTCGCCGGGGGCGCACACCACGGTGACCGGCTCGAAGCGGCGTACCGCCCGGGCCACCGACGCCCAGGCGGCGCGGGCCCCGGCCAGCGTCGCGGGGTCGGCGAAGGTGTCGTTGGCGCCGGGCCACGCCATCCAGGTGCGCTCGTGCGGGGCCCATTCGGCGGGCATGCGGAAGCCGTCGGCGGCTGCGGGCATCAGGGGTTCCTTACGACAGGTGGTGCGGGTTACAGGAAGTACAGCCGGTTCAGGCTCACGGACTCGGCGGGACCGGAGCGCAGCGGCTCGCCGTCCAGGGTGACCAGGCCGGTGTCCTGGCGGACGTCGACGGTCCCGGTACGGGAGTTGAGCCGCAGGTCGGCCGGGCCGATGCCGCGCGTACCGCGCACCGCCACCCGCCGCCTGCGGGTCGGCAGCCGGTCGCCGCCCTGGTCGAGGGCTGCGCGGGCGACGAACGCGACGGATATCTCCGCGGGCGCGGCGCCGTGCGCGCCGAACTGCGGGCCGAGGAGCAGGGGTTCGCAGGTGTCGGTGGCGGCGTTCGGATCGCCGGTCACGCCGTACGCCGGGAAGCCGGCCTTCAGCACCAGCTGCGGCTTCGCGCCGAAGAACTCCGGGCGCCACAGCACGATGTCCGCGAGCTTCCCCGGTTCGATCGAGCCGACCTCGTGGGCGAGGCCGTGCGCGATGGCGGGGTTGACGGTCAGCTTGGCGATGTAGCGCAGGACCCGCTCGTTGTCGTGTTCGTCGGGGGCGCCGAACTGGGCCTTCATCTTCCCGGCCATGGCGAACGTCCGCCGCACCGTTTCGCCCGCGCGCCCCATGCCCTGCGCGTCAGAGGAGGTGATGCCGATGGCGCCCAGATCGTGCAGGACGTCCTCCGCGCCCATCGTGCCCGCGCGGATCCGGTCGCGGGCGAGCGCGGCGTCGCCCGGCAGGTCGGGCTTCAGACCGTGGACGGACACGATCATCCCGTAGTGCTCCGCGACGGCGTCCCGGCCGAAGGGCAGGGTGGGGTTGGTGGAGGAGCCGATGACGTGGGGGACTCCGGCCATCTTCAGCACGTTGGGGACGTGGCCGCCGCCGCAGCCCTCGATGTGGAAGGCGTGCACGGTGCGCCCGTCCAGCACCTGCAGGGTGTCCTCGACGGCCAGGCACTCGTTGAGCCCGTCGCTGTGCAGCGCCACCTGTACGTCGTGCTCCTCGGCGACGCGCAGCGCGGTGTCCAGGGCGCGGGTGTGGGCGCCCATGTCCTCGTGCACCTTGAAGCCGCTCGCCCCGCCCTCCGCCAGCGCCTCGACGAGCGGCGCCGGATGCGAGGAGGAACCCCGGCCGAGGAAGCCGATGTTGACCGGCCAGGCGTCGAACGCCGCGAAGGCGCCCCGCAGCGCCCAGGGGGAGTTGACCCCGACACCCCACACCGGGCCGAACTCCTGACCGATGATCGTGGTGACCCCGGAGGCCAGCGACGCCTCCATGATCCGCGGGGACAGCAGATGCACATGCGTGTCGACGGCCCCGGCGGTGGCGATCAGCCCCTCGCCGGACACGATGGACGTCCCCGTGCCGACCACCACGTCCACCCCGTCGAGGGTGTCGGGGTTGCCGGCCCGCCCGACGGAGCAGATGCGCCCCTCGCGGATGCCGATCGACATCTTCCGCACGCCCTGCACGGCGTCGATCACCACGACGTTGCTGATCACGACGTCGCAGGTGTCGCGGACGGCGGCGGCCTTCAGATGCAGCCCGTCCCGGGCGGTCTTGCCGAAACCGGCCAGGAACTCGTCGCCGTGGCGCTGCGCGTCGGACTCGACGCGCAGCACGAGCCCCGAGTCGCCGAGCCGGATCCGGTCGCCGGCCCGCGGGCCGTGCGTCGCGGCGTATGCGTACGGGTCCATTTCACGCTCCCAGATATCCGCAGGCGGCGGCCCGGCGCAGTGCCTCTTCCCGGGCCCCCGGCGCGTCCAGCGGCCCGTCGACCAGCCCCGCGAAGCCGATGGCGATCCGGTCGCCGCCGATCGGCAGCAGCCCCACCTCCGTGCGCGATCCGGGGTCGAAGCGCACCGAGGAGCCGGCGGGGACGGCCAGTCGCATCCCGTAGCCGGCGGCCCGGTCGAACTCCAGCCGGGGGTTGGCCTCGAAGAAGTGGAAGTGCGAGGTCACCGACACCGGCACGGCGGCCGTGTTGGTGACGGTGACCGTCGCGACCGGCTCCGGATCGGCGTGCTCCGGACCCGGCAGCAGCGCGCCCGGCGTGTCGGGGCCGGCCGCCGAACCGCCGCCCGGCGTATGCGGGCCGGCCGCGGACCCGATCGGGTGGGTCAGGACGGCCAGCCGCGATCCGTCGTCGAAGACAGCCTCCACCTGCACCTCGGTGACGATGCCGGCGACACCCGGCAGCACGTCGTCGGGGCCCAGTACGGACCGGCCCGCCTCGATCGCCTCGGCGAGCCGCAGCCCGTCCCGGGCGGCCTCGCACACGGTGTCCGCGATCAGGGCCGTCGCCTCGGGCACGTTGAGCCTGAGGCCGCGGGCGCGGCGGGCGCGGGCCAGCTGGGCGGCGTTGAACAGCAGCAGCCGGTCGCGTTCGGTGGGGGTCAGACGCACGTCAGGGTTCCTTGCTCGAGGTCACAGCTGCGGGGCGCGGTGCGTGGGGCGGCCGTCGAGCACCGTGAGCACCACCGGCAGCCCGGGCAGGTCCGTCGCGGCCGTGGTCAGCGGGCTCTCGGCGAAGGCCGTGAGGTCCGCCCGGTGACCCGCCGCCAGCCGCCCCGCCTCGTGCTCCTCGCCCGCCGCGCGGGCGGCGTTGACGGTCATGCCGATCAGCGCCTCCGCGGCCGTGAGGGCCTGCTCCGGCCCGTGCGGTGGCAGACTCAGATCGCGGCTGGGCCGCCGGTGGCGGGCGCCCGCGATCACGCCCAGCGGCGGGTACGGGGCGATCGGCCAGTCCGAGCCGAGGACGACCGTCGCGTCGGCGTCCCACAGATCGCGGCACCGCCAGGCGCGCGACGCCCGCTCCTCGCCGAGCCGGCGCGACCAGTTGTCGGTGTGGTCGGCGCGGGTGAAGTCCGTGCAGTGCGTGGGCTGCATCGACGCCGCGACGCCGAGCGCCGCGAAGCGCCGCAGGGTGTCGTCCGGCACGGTCTCGATGTGCTCGACCCGGTGCCGTGCCCCCGTACCGCCGGCGGCCTGTGCCTTCTCCACGGAGTCCAGGACGTGGCGGACCGCCGCGTCGCCGATGGCGTGGGTGGCGGTGGGGACCCCGGCCCGGTGCAGCTCGCCGATGATGCCGGTGTAGGTCTGCGGGTCCGGCCAGAAGGCGTGCGCCGACTCGCCGTGGCAGTCGGGGTGTTCCAGCCAGGCGGTGCCGTTGTCGATGGTGCCGTCCATGAACAGCTTCACGCCCGCGACCCGCCACAGCCGGCCGCCCGTGCCCTGCCGCTCGATGAGCGCGCGGACCGCGTCGGCATCGGCGCCGGGCTGGCACCAGGGCGCCACGCGCAGCCGGACGGGAAGTTCGCCGGCCTCGTCCAGCTCGGCGTACAGCCTGAGGCTGTCCCCGCCGGCGTCCATCGCGTGCCCGCCGGTCAGACCCGCGGCGGCCATCGCGCGCAGGGCGGCGGCGAGCCGGGCCCGGCGCTCCTCGTACGTCGGCTGCGGGGCGGCCCGCTCGACCAGCTCGCAGGCGGCGTCCTCCAGCAGCAGCCCGGTGGGGCGCCCCTGCTCGTCGCACACGACCTCGGCGGCCTGGTCGAAGACCCGCGGGCCGTCGACGCCCGCGAGTTCGAGGGCGCGGGGGCTGGCCAGCATCGAGTGGGCGTCGAAGAGGAGCAGGAGCGCGGGCACGCCGTGCAGGACGGACGCCAGCGGGGCGGTCTCGACGGGCCGGTCGCCGAACACGTTCGGGTCCAGGCCCCAGGCGTGCAGCCAGGCGCCGGGGGGGAGGGTGCGGACCGCGCGGGCCAGTGCCTCGCGGACCGCGGCCAGGTCCGTACAGCCGGACAGGTCGAGACCGTGGGTGAGGTCGGCGCCCGAGACGGGGTGGATGTGACCGTCGACCAGGCCGGGAGTGACGACGGCGCCCCCGAGGTCGAGGACCGTGGTGGCGGGTCCGGCGAGCGCGCGGATGCCGCGGTCGTCGCCGAGAGCGGATATCCGGCCGTCGGAGACGGCGAGCGCGGTGTGGGGGAGCGGGCCGGCGACGGGGTCGAGCAGCCGGGCGGAGTGCAGGATCAGGGAGGGCTTGGGCACAGGAGCTCCTGAGGTGCGGGGTCGCCGAGCGGGCGAGGGCGCCAAGGGCGAGGGGGCCGTGGGCGAGGGCGCCGTGCGGGGCACGGCGCCGGCGGTCAGGGTCGGTCGAGCGCGCCGGGGTCCAGGCCGAGTTCGCGCTCGGCGAGCCGCACGGCCAACCGGGTCACGGCCGCCGGCCGCTCACCGGTCTCGGTGTTGGCGTGGGCGGCGAGACCGTCCAGCACGACCAGGATCTGGATCGCGGTGACATAGGGATCGCCGGTGCGGAACTCCCCGCCCTCGACGCCCTCGCGGATCACGGCGGCCAGCCGCTCGCGCCACGCCTCCTCCTGCACCACGACGCGGTCGCGCAGCAGCGGGCGGTAGCGGCTCAGATGGCGGGCGTTGATCCACAGCCGGCTGATGTCGTCGTACGCCTCGCCCATCGCGTCCGCGAAGAACCGCGCGAGCCGCAGCCGGGGCGTCGTCTCGGGATCGTCCACGGGCAGCAGGGCGTCCAGCTCACCGCTGGCGGCGTCGCCGAACGCCTCGGCGACCAGCTCCTCCGCGGACGGGAAGTAGTGGCTGATCAGCCCGGGGCGTACGTCGAGCTCGTCGGCGATCCGCCGCAGCGTGACGCCTTCCAGCCCCTCGGCCAGGGCGACGGCGGACGAGGCTTCGACGATCTCTGCACGTCGGGCAGCCGGGGATTTCCGAACTCGCTTGCGCGGAACGCTTGACGACATATCCCGGATGCTATTGAGTGTGCGACCAATAAGCAAGCACGTGGGTACGATCCACCATCCGGAGGGCCTCATGGCGTCCACGATTCCCGACCCGCACCCGCCCGCGACCGCCGCGGTGAACACCCCGCCGCCGGGCGAGCGGGCCGGCCGTGTCGAGGTCCACGGCATCGACCGGATTCCCGAAAGCGAACGCCACGGACGGCCCCGGCAGCTGTTCGCGATATGGGCGGCCGCCAACGTCAACTACCTCAGCCTGGTGATCGGCGGGGCCCTGGTCCTGATGGGCCTCAGTCTCTGGCAGGCCCTCGCGGTGATCGTGATCGGGAACCTCTTCTGGGCCCCGGTCGGCCTGCTCGCCGTCTCCGGTCCGGCGTCCGGCACGCCCAGCGAGGTGATCATGCGGGCGATGTACGGCGTCCGCGGCAACCGGGTCAACATCGCGGTCGTCGGATGGGCGATCGGCACCTGCTACATCGCGCTCAACCTCGCCGCGTCGGCGTACGTCGCCTTCTCCCTCGTCGAGCGGGCCGGCATCACGGCGGACACCGCGGTCAAGACGGGCGTGGTCGTCGTCATCGCCGCGCTCACCCTGGCGATCAGCGTCTACGGGCACGGCATGATCGTGAAGCTCTACCTGCCCATCACGCTCGTGCTCACCGCGGTCTTCGCCGTGACGGCCGTCAGCATCTTCCAGCATGCCGACTTCGGCTACCGCCCGGCCGAACCCCTGGCCGGCACCGATCTGGTCGCGGTCCTCGCGGCGGGCGTCACCCTCATCGCGTCGGGCCCGCTGTCGTACTCCAACAGCGCGGACTTCGCCCGCTACCTGCCGCGCACCGCGTCCCGCACGTCGGTGGCCACGTGGACCGCGCTCGGCGGGTTCATCCCCGGCGTGATCGTGTGCGCGCTGGGCGCGTTCGCCGCGACGGCGCTGGACATGAGCGATCCGCAGACGGCCCTGGAGGGCATCCTCCCCGGCTGGTTCACGCCCGTGTTCCTGGTCTCCGTGGTGCTCGGCACGATCGCCATCAACGCCATGACCGCCTACAGCTCGGGCCTCGCGCTGCAGGCCGTGGGGGTGCGGCTGCGCCGTTCGGTCAGCGTCGTCATCGACGGCGTCTTCGCCACCGCGCTCACCCTGTACGCGCTGCTGGTCTCCGACTTCCTCGACACGGTCAGCGACGTGCTGCAGCTGACCGTCGTGGTGGTCGGACCGAGCATGGCGATCTACGCCACGGACATCGTGCTGCGCCGCGCCCGCTACGACGGCGAGGCGCTCACGGACGAGACGCCCGGCAGTCCGTTCTGGTACGCGGGGGGTGTGCGCTGGTCGGGGTGCGCCGCCCTGGTCGCCGGTATGGCGGCCTCGGCCCTGTGCGCGAACACGCTCTACACGGGCCCGGTCGCGGACGCCCTCGGCGGGGTGGACCTGTCCCTGCCGGCGGGGGCCGTCGTCGCCGCGGGGCTGTACGGGCTGCTGGCGCGCCGTACGGCGTGAACGGCCTGCCGGCGCGGCGCACGGCGTGAGAGGACGGAGGGGGCACCACCGTGCCCCCTCCGCCCCACTGCTGCTACTGGCCCGCCCACCTCAGGATCGTGGCGGTCGCGGCGCTCTTCTCGGCCTCCGGCAGACCGGAGATCCGGGCGCCGTGGTTCACGCCCGGCACGATGTACTTGTACGAGTCGAAGGCGCTCGGCGTGAACTGCTCAGCGCTCCACGGGTCGTTCTGCCCGTAGATGAACAGCATCCGCTGCGACTCGTTGCGCACCCACTTGTCGACACCGGCGATGGTCTTGTTGCTGTACGTCGTGCGCATCGACTCCGGCAGCACCGAGTTCGGCTGGTAGATGTCCGGGTAGTGGCGCACGTCGGCGAGGTGCTTGAACTTCAGGTCCGCCCAGCCCAGTTCGGCCGCCGCCTGGCGGTAGTAGGGGCCGGAGCTGTTGGCGCCGAGGGTGGAGTCCTCGTAGATCGACAGGCCGTGGTCCAGCGACCACTGGTACAGCTCGTCGTCCGTGGAGCTCCCGGCGTCCGGCACGGTCGGGCAGTTGTCGATCGTGCCCGACTGCCAGAAGTTCCACACCTGGTCGAGCACCGCGAACTCGTACGCCCGGTCGGTGGTGCCGAGGGTCTGGTCGAAGGTGTAGCCCTCCGCGGCCGCCGTCGCCTCGAACTTCGGCAGCATGGCGTCGCGGCGCACCAGCATCTCGCGCTGCACCGCGTCCAGCGCCTCGCGGCACTCGGGGGTGCCGACGTTCTGGAAGAAGCGCTCGTAGGTGCTGTCGTCCTCGTTGTTCGCGTCGTTGGGCGCGACGTAGGCGACGACGCCGTCGAGGTCCTTCGGGTAGTAGCGGTAGTGGTACGTGGCGGTCATACCGCCCTTGCTGCCGCCGGTGGCCAGCCACTTGGACGACTTCCCGTACAGCGGGCGGACGGCCTCGACGATGGCGTGCTCGTCGCTGGCCTCCTGCCACACGGTCATCTTCTCCCACGGCGTGCCGCCGGCCGGGACGGACGGGCCGAAGAAGCGGTGCTCCACGCTCAGCTGGTTGGCGTCCAGGATGGTGGTGGGCTCACGGGTGGACGTGGACAGGCCGTAGCCGCCGGTGTAGAAGACGACCGGCTTGTCGGCGGACTTGTGCCAGAGGCTGAAGCGCTGCTGGAAGGTCCCCAGCTCCGGCTTGCGGTGGTCGATCGGCTGCGTGATCGACAGGGAGTACTGGGGGAAACCGCCCTTGTCGGCGACCCCCGTGACGGTCACGCCGGGTATCGCGCGCAGCTGCTCCTCGAAGGAGGGGCCGTCGGCGGCGGCGGGCGCGACGCCGGCGGTGAGGACGGCCGCGGTCAGGGCGGCGGACATGAGCAGGGCGGGAAGGACGCGGTTGCGCACTCCAGGACCTCCGAGGTGCTGGGCCCGGGACCCCGGCCGCCCGCGAGGACGGACCCGTCGGCCCGGACCGTACCGGACAGGCGATTCTGCTCGACCCTCCCGCCCCGGATGCCCGCCGGGTAATCCCATCTGGCCATAGCCTCCAGGGGTTATGGCTGGTTAGGGTGCGCTGGTGGATCTCGAGATACGCCATCTGCGCGCGCTCAGCGCCATTGCCGAGCACGGCTCGGTCACCCGGGCCGCCGCCGCGCTCGGCGTCTCGCAGCCCGCGCTGACCGCGCAGCTGCGGCGGATCGAGGGCGTACTGGGCGGCGAGGTGTTTCTGCGCGGCAGGCGGGGCGTCGAGCCCACGCCCTTCGGCGAGTTCGTGCTCTCCCGCACCCGGGCGGCCCTCGGCAACATCGACGACCTGCTCAGCCGTACACCCGGAGCCGCCGCCGGGGCGGGCGCGGTCGTCCGGTTCGGCGCGTACGAGAGCCGGCTGACGGTCGCCGTCGAGGAGCGGCTGGCGGCCCTGCTGCCCGAGGCCCGGACGGAGTTGCAGGTCGCCTACTACACGGGGCTGCTGCTGGACCGCGTCGCCGCCGGGCGGCTGGACGGCGCGCTGCTCGCCGACTACCCCGGCTTCGAGCTGCGTCCCCCGGCGTCGGTGCGGTGGGCCGCGGTGGCCACCGACCCCGTGCACGTGGTGCTGCCGGCGGACCACCGGGCGGCCGGGGCGGGCGAGGTGCGGCTGGCGGACCTCGCCGAGGAGGACTGGGTGGTGCCGCCCTCGGATGGCACCGGCTGGCCGGAGCATCTGCTCCGGGCGTGCGAACAGGCCGGCTTCCGCCCCCGCGCCCGCTACCAGCTGGAGCAGACTGGTATGCGCACGGCCCTGGTCGCGGCGGGCCGCGCGGTCTCCGCCTGCCAGGCGCTGCACCCGCCGATGGACGGCGTGGTGGTGCGCCCGCTGGCGGGTGAACCGATGCGGATGCGGCTGCTGTTGGTCTGGCACCGGGACGGGGCGCTCGCCGGGTGCGCGCAGGACCTGGTGGCGGCGGTCCGCGAGGAGCATCGCGCGGCGTCGCGGGAGGCGGCCGCGGTGCGCGGGGGGTGAGCTTTTCGCCCCCTCAAAACTGAACGCACGGTCGTGCTAATATCTCGTCATGAGGTTCACACGTACCCTGCTCCGTGTCTCGCTCAACTCCCTCTCCACCGTGGCTCCGCGCCTCGCCGGCCGCGGCGTCTTCTGGCTCTTCCGCCATCCGCTCACCCGGATGAAGGTCACCCCCGTCGAACAGCGGCTGCTCGACGCCGCCTGCCACGGCAGCGTGAGCGTGCGCGGCAAGAACGTCGTGACCTACGCCTGGGGCGACGGGGAGCGGCCCGTACTCGTGCTGCACGGCTGGCAGTCACGCGCCTCGCACCTCGCGGCGTTCATCACGGCGCTGCGCGAACGGGGCTACACACCGGTCACCTTCGACGCTCCCGGGCACGGGGCCTCCGAGGGGCGGGCGGCCACACTCCTTGACTACCGGGAGGTCATCGGGCGGCTGTCCCGCGAACACGGCCCCTTCGAGGCGATCGTCGCCCACTCCCTCGGCGCGGCGGCCGCCTTCCTCGCGCTGCGCGACGGGGCCGCGCGGACGGGGCGGCTCGTCGCCGTCAGCGGACTCAGCGACTTCGACTACGTCCTGGACTACTTCTGCACGGACCTCGGCCTGCGGCCCCGGCTGCGCGCCGAGTTGCGCGACCGGATCGAACGCGTGCTCTTCCCCGGCGAACCGGAGGTCTGGCGCCGCTTCGACGCGGCCGACAGCCCCGAGGAGATCACCGCCCGGATGCTGCTGATCCACGACGAACGGGACCGCTACATCCGGATCGAGCAGTCCCACAAGACCGCGGCGGCATACGGGGAACAGGCGCGGCTGCACGTCACCAGCGGCCTCGGACACCGCCGTATCCTCGGCGACCCGGAGGTGGTGAAGCTGACGATGGAGCACGTGACGGCGCCGGCGGACGTGACGCTGCGAGGCTGAGTCCGGGCCTCATGCCGGGAGGCCGGCCCGGCCTCAGCCGCCCAGCCGCTCCGGCAGCCCCGCCGGATCCGTCGCCACCGACCGCAGCCGGGACAGGATCCCTGTCCCGGCTCTGTCGTACGCGGCGGGGTCGCCGTGCAGCACCGAGTACAGGTTCGCCAGCTCCATCAGCGCGATCAGCTCGAACGCGAGCTGCGCCGGATCGGCGCCGTCCGTCAGCCCGCCCGCGATCCGCGCCTCGCGCACGGTCTCCTCGACGTAGGCCGTCCAGTCCAGATGCGCCTTGGCGATCGCGTCGTGCACCGGCCCGCTGCGCGCGTCGAACTCCGCCGTCACCGCCGCGAAGAAGCAGCCGCCGGGGAAGGTGCGGTCACGTGAGTACGCCAGCCAGCTCGCGCACAGCGCCGCCACCCGGCCCGCGCCCGGCGGCACGTCCCGCACCGGCTCGACCACCTGCGCCGCGAACACCGAGCCGGCCGCCCGCACGGTCGCCAGCTGCAGCTCCTCCTTGGAGCCGAACAGCGCGAAGACGCCGCTCTTGCTGAGGTTCAGCTCGGTGGCGATCCGCCCCAGGGACAGTCCGCCCAGCCCCTCGACCGAGGCGATCTCCATGGTGCGGCCCAGCACCAGCCGCCGCGTGGCGTTGCCCCGCTCGACCCGTCCGTCCACCCGCGCCGTACCCATGCTGCGGCCTCCCTCCGGCTACCGGCCAGTGTAGTGACCTGGGGCGCGGCGGCTCGGATCGCGGGCGACCTCCCTTGTCAGCGGTCGGCACTGAGGGTTACGACAGGGGCCGGCCCAGCCGCACCGACACGACCGTCGTCTCGATACCGCTGTCGACCAGCCGGCCCGCGGCGTCGAAGGCGCCGGGGCCGTCGGTCATGCCGAAGTCGTTGTCGTTGATGAGGACCAGCGTCGACGGACCCGTCACGGCCACGCCCTCGATCTTGTCCGGGGTGCCCGGCAGCGTGTCCAGGTCGACGACCAGCCTCTTGGCCAGGACCGGCACCCCGGCCGCCGCCGGATCCGCCAGCTGCTCCAGCGCCGGGCTGGTGGCGGGCGCGTCCCAGGCGGAGCCGAGCACGTCGTCCGCCGGGCGCAGGGTGACCTGCTGCAGCCGGGCCGCCTTGTCGGTGCGCTCCTCTACGAGGAGCTTGTCGCGGCCGATCGCCACCAGGGAGGAGATCTTCAGCTCCGCGGTGTCGTCCTCACCGGGGTCGACGACCTCGACCGGGTCGAAGCGGTACACGTACTCCGCGGTGACGGCCTGCGTGCGCGGGCTGAAGCGGATCAGACGCGCGGTGCGCGAGGCGTTGCCCGCGTCGCCGTCGGGGTTGGACAGCGGACTCTGCACGGCCAGCACGAGATCGCCGCCGGGCAGCTGCGCCAGGCCCTCGAAACCGCGGTTGACCTTCCGCTTCAGCAGGATGCCGGGCAGCGCCTCCACCACGGGGTAGTCGGCGCCGGTGAGGGCGAGGCCCTCGGGGACGTAGCGGGTGAGGACCTCGCCGTCGGCGGCGACGTGCACCAGCGACGGGCCGTACTCGTCCGCCAGCCAGAACGTGCCGTCGGCGGCCCGTACGACGCCCTCGGTGTCCAGTCCGTTCGGGTCGTACGCCAGCGGGGTGGAGGCGTCGTACGTGTATGGGGCCTCGTCCCGCGACGCCTGGTTCGGCAGTCCGGTCACCGGCCGGCCCGAGCGGGTGGTCAGCGGGATCGCCTCCAGCACCCGCACCCGGTCGCCGACGACGCGGATCTTCACGATCGCCGGGTCGAAGCCCGGCACGGGGAAGGTGCGGCGCTTCACGCCGTCCACCTTGATCTGGCCGTTCGGCCCGCGGTCGGTGACGGTCCAGAACTCGCCCCTGGCGCCCGTCGGGTAGATGTCGCTGCCGATACCGCCGAGGTCCACACCCCGGTCGTCGCCCACCGTGCCCGGCAGCAGCGCGTTGCTGAACTCCGCCAGCGGCAGATCCGGCAGCGTCGCCGTGTCCGTCACCCGCGCGACGGGCTCACCGGTGGCCTGCCCGGCCACGGCGATGCCCGCCAGCACGGCGAGCGGAAGGGCCAGCGCGACGGGACGGCGTACGGCGGCGGGCGGACGGAACCGGGACATCGGGGCCTCCAACACGGGATCGGCCGCGATCACGCGATCGCGGGCGCATCCACGGTCGGGGCTGCCCGCGGCGTACAGGCGGCAAGGAGATGAACGCCCGCCGACCGGCTCGCTAACGCAGCAGCCCGGCCGCCCGCAGATCGTCGAACGCCAGCTGGTCCACGGGCGGCGTCCGGTCGCGTTCGGCGTACGACAGCCAGGCCAGCTCCTCGATCTCGCTGCTCGGCGCGAGGCTGCCGGTGAACGCGGCGGTGTAGCACGCCATCCGGACGACCGCGTCCGCGCCCGGCCGGTGGATCGCCGCCTCGTAGGTGCGGAAGTGCGCCACGGTCTCGGGGACGAGCCGTACCGTGAGCTCCTCCTCGATCTCCCGCAGCAGCGTCTGCGCGTCGCTCTCCCCGTCGTGCCGCTTGCCGCCGGGGATGTAGAACAGCTCCTCGCCGCGCGAGCGGGCGCCGAGCACCCGGCCGTCGACGATGTGCACCCAGGCCACCGTGTCGATGAGCTTGCCCACGAGGTCAGTCCCGCGGGGCGAAGACGCAGAACTCGTTGCCCTCGGGGTCGGCGAGGACGTCCCAGTAGATGTCGTCGCCGCGGCGACGCACCAGCGTGGCGCCGAGGGCGAGCAGCTCCGCCGTGTCGCCGACCACGTCCAGGTGCATCCGGTTCTTCACCGTCTTCTCCTCCGGCACCGGGTTCAGCCAGATCAGCGGGCCGTGCCCCGCCGGGTCCTCGATCGGCACCGGCCACTCGGCGGGCCGCTCCTCGCCGCCGTTGGTGCGGCGGACGTAACCGATCGCCTGGCACCACCAGTCGGCGAGGGCGTGATGGTCGCGGGCGTCGAGTGCGAGGTCCTTGAAGCGTGCGGGCATGTCTTGATCCTAGCTGCCGCCGCCTGCTACATTGCCGCCAGCCAGTGAGCCTTTCCGGCGCGGATTCCCATCCGCCGGGGAGGCTTTTTTCATGCCCGGGCTCCGCCCCGGCACCGGCGCGCCCGATGCGGGCGCCCACCGCGCCGAACCCGCCGCGCCGACCCGTCACGACCCACCGCAACAGGAGAGCCATGCCCGCAAGCCCGCAGACGCACGCCACCACAACCGCCGGAACCTGGCGGCTCGGTGACCTGACCGTCAACCGGATCGGATTCGGCGCGATGCGCCTGACCGGTACCCAGCCCTTCGACCGCGGCGTGCCCCGCGACCGCGAGCAGTCGATCGCGGTCCTGAGGCAGGCGGTCGAACTCGGCGTGAACCACATCGACACCGCCGCGTTCTACTTCTCCGCGACGCGCTCCGCCAACGAGCTGATCAACCGGGCGCTCGCGCCGTACCCGAAGGACCTGGTCATCACCACCAAGGTGGGGCCGGGCCGCGACCCCTCGGGCGGCTGGTGGTGGGCCTCGCCGGAGCAGTTGCGCGGCCAGGTCGAGGAGAACCTCCGCCAACTCGGCCGCGACCACCTCGACGTGGTGAACCTGCGGGTGCCGCCGAGCCGGCGGAACGGACCGATCGGCGAGCACTTCGGCGCGCTGGCCCGGCTGCGCGATGCCGGGCTGATCCGCCACCTCGGCGTATCCAACGTCACGTCCGGGCAGCTGACCGAGGCCCGGGCCATCGCCCCGGTCGTCTGCGTGCAGAACCCCTACGGGATCGGTGCGCCGGACGAGGACCGGGCGCTGCTGCGGCGGTGCGGTGAACTCGGCGTCGCCTTCGTCCCGTTCTTCGCGATCGCCGGTCCCGGCCGCGAGGCCGGTCCGGGTCCCGACGAGAGCGACGAGGTGCGCGCGGTGGCCCGCGCGCCCCACGCCGCGGTCGCAGAGGTCCGGCGCGCCAGGACCCAG
>NZ_JBFAXR010000128.1:0-24095 GCF_040680895.1 Streptomyces sp. NPDC051940
TTTGGCACGCTGTTGAGTTCTCAAGGAACGGACGCTTCCTTCGTACTCACCCTCTCGGGCTTTCCTCCGGGCGCTTCCCTTCGGTGTTTCCGACTATATCAGATCCTTTTCAGTCTCTGTCCCGGCCGGCGGGCTCGCTGCATTCCGTTCCCTTGCGGGTTCTTCCTGCGGCTTTCCGAACTCTACCAGACCTTTTCGGCGAGTTTTTCCTCGCTTTGGGCGGTGAATTCGGGGCGGCTCATCCGAAAAGCATTTCGGACTGAGCGAGTTAGACCTTAACTGGCCGCCTTCAAACTTTCAAGTTCCAGGCAACTGTTCGAATCTACCTCCCCCGCGTCTCCCTGTCAAGGGTTCCGCCGGGGCGAAGTGGACAGTAGCAGGTTTGCCGGGCCCGATGCCAATCAGACCTGCGTGTCGAACTCGTTGGGTGGCGACTCCAGATCCTCGAGCTCGATGCCGGGCGCCGCCAGGACCACGTCGCCGGCGAGGTGGACCTCGGCCTGCTCCCCGGTTTCCATGTCCGCGACCTGGTACGTCCGCACGCGGAGCGGGCCGCTGTCCGTGTCGTGCAGGCGTGTTTCCGCCAGGGTCCACGACTGGTCCAGCGTGCGTGCCGCCAGGACCGGTGGTGTCAGGGCGACCAGGCGGACGCGGCGGGTCTCGCCCTCGGCCAGGTTCAGGAGACGGGCCGTGGCGACGAGGAACGCCGGGGACTGGCCGGTGAAGGACGGGGCGGGGGCGTTGCCCTCGCGGGCGTCGAGGCCGGCCGCGTCGGTCCGTACCCAGGTGACGCCGTCCATGGCCGCGCCGCGGACCTGCCAGCCGCCCGCGTGCAGTTCCAGGCGGACCGGGCGGCCGAGGTGGTCGAGGGTCAGGTCCACCGAGCCCGCGGGGTCGCCGGCCGGGGTCGTGAGCTGGGAGACGTAGCGCCAGCCTGTCGGGCCGGGGGCGCACTGGAAGTGCTCGGCGCCGAGGGGGGTGTCGTCGTACGGGTCGTGGAGCGAGTAGCGGCCGCGGGGCATGTTCCGAACCCTAACGACGACGCCGCCCGGCCCCTCGGGAGGGACCGGGCGGCGGTCGGGTGACCGTGTGACTACCGGGTCAGTGCGGGGCTGCCCGCTCAGTAGCGGTAGTGCTCCGCCTTGTACGGACCCTCGACCGGGACGCCGATGTAGGCGGCCTGCTCGGGGCGCAGCTCGGTGAGCTGTACGCCGAGGGCGTCGAGGTGGAGGCGGGCGACCTTCTCGTCCAGGTGCTTCGGGAGCACGTACACGCCGACCGGGTAGGCCTCGGTCTTCGTGAAGAGCTCGATCTGGGCGATGGTCTGGTTGGCGAAGCTGTTGGACATCACGAAGGACGGGTGGCCCGTCGCGTTGCCCAGGTTCAGCAGGCGTCCCTCGGAGAGGACGATGATCTTCTTGCCGTCCGCGAAGGTCCAGGTGTGGACCTGCGGCTTGACCTCGTCCTTGACGATGCCGGGGACCTTGGCCAGGCCGGCCATGTCGATCTCGTTGTCGAAGTGGCCGATGTTGCCGACGATCGCCTGGTGCTTCATCCGCTCCATGTCGGCGGCCAGGATGATGTCCTTGTTGCCGGTGGTGGTGACGAAGATGTCGGCGGTCTCGACGACGTCCTCCAGGCGCGCGACCTGGTAGCCGTCCATCGCGGCCTGCAGCGCGCAGATCGGGTCGATCTCGGTGACGATGACCCGGGCGCCCTGGCCGCGCAGGGACTCCGCGCAGCCCTTGCCGACGTCGCCGTAGCCGCAGACCACGGCCACCTTGCCGCCGATCAGGGTGTCGGTGGCGCGGTTGATGCCGTCGATCAGGGAGTGGCGGCAGCCGTACTTGTTGTCGAACTTCGACTTGGTGACGGAGTCGTTGACGTTGATCGCCGGGAAGAGGAGCGTGCCGGCCTGGTGCATCTCGTACAGACGGTGCACGCCGGTGGTGGTCTCCTCGGTGACGCCGCGGATCTCGGACGCCAGCTGGGTCCACTTCTGCGGGCTCTCGGCGAGGGTGCGGTTGAGCAGTTCGAGGATGACGCGGTGCTCGTCGTTCTCCGCGGTCTCGACGGCGGGGGCGGCGCCGGCCTTCTCGTACTCGACGCCCTGGTGGACGAGGAGGGTGGCGTCGCCGCCGTCGTCCAGGATCATGTTCGGGCCGCCGGTGGGGGTGTTCGGCCAGGTCAGGGCCTGCTCCGTGCACCACCAGTACTCCTCCAGCGTCTCGCCCTTCCAGGCGAAGACCGGGACGCCCTGGGGGTTGTCGACGGTGCCGTTCGGGCCGACGACGATCGCGGCGGCGGCGTGGTCCTGGGTGGAGAAGATGTTGCAGGACGCCCAGCGGACCTCGGCGCCGAGGGCGACGAGGGTCTCGATCAGGACTGCGGTCTGCACGGTCATGTGCAGGGAGCCCGTGACGCGGGCGCCGGCGAGCGGCTGGGTCGCGGCGTACTCCTCGCGGATCGCCATCAGGCCGGGCATCTCGTGCTCGGCCAGCTCGATCTCCTTGCGGCCGAAGGCCGCGAGCGAGAGGTCGGCCACCTTGTAGTCGAGGCCGGTGGTCGTGGTGGAAGTCGTCGGCATGGCTGCCATTCCAGCTCTCCAAGCATGGGTCGGAAGGGTCGCTGAGCCGCACCCGCGACGCCGAAGGCGTCCGGGCATGGGGACATGGCTGTCCCCTGCCTGCGGCTCAGTCCGTCGGAGGCCCTCTCTCCCTCGCGCGGGCCGCCCTGGGCCCGCCCGACCGCCATCAGCAGCGACGTCTGGCTCCCTGAAATCTACCGCAGAGGGGCGTACGGGCGAGTGGGGCCGGGCCAGATCCGCGGATGCGGTTGGCGTGAAGCGCGCCGAAAATGGCGGAAAGGCGCGCTTCGTACGCAGTGGGCGGAGCTACCGCCACGCCACGGGCGGCGCGGCCTTTCTCGGAGAGACTCAGTGACCAGTCCCGAATCTCCTGACGCAGGCGCCTCCGGTGACCGCACCGGTGGGAAGACGGACGGCGGTTCGCCGCCGACGGTCAAGCTCGTCGTGTCCACGACCGACGAGAGCGGCCGGACGGTCGCCAGCAGCGTGCGGAAGCTGGGCGGTCGGGGTGGTGGCGGCCGGGGCACGGGCGGCCTCGACAGGGGCGCCCCCGGCTCCGCCCTGTCCGGCCGGCTCACCGCCGGGACCATCGAGCGTGATCTGCGCGCCGGCGACCGCGACTCCGCGATCCGCGCCATCGTCGGCATGCTGGCCCGTACAGGCAAGGTCGCCGACCCGGACGCCCTCGTGGCGGCGGTGCTGGCGCGGGAGGCGGAGGGCACCACCGGGCTGGGCGGGGAGAGCGCCCTGCCGCACGCCAGGACGGACGCTGTCACGGAGCCCGTCGCCGGCTTCGCCCGCTCGGCGGCAGGTGTGGACTGGGGCTCGGCGGACGGCACCCCGGCCAGGCTGATCTTCCTGGTCGGCGTGCCGGAGGCGGCGGCCGGTGACGAGCATCTGCGGCTCCTCGCCGCGCTGTCCGGGAGGCTGGCGGACCCGGACTTCAGGTCGCGGCTGCTGCGGGCGCCGACGGACGGCGAGGTCCTGCGGGTGCTGGCCGAGATCGAATGAGGCCGTACGGGACGGGGCCGGGGTTCCGTGTGGCGGAACGCCGACCCCGTCCCGTACGGACGAAGGATCAGTTCGGCGACGGGTACCGCAGCAGGTCGGGCTCGAGGTAGATGACCCGGGCCACCGGTACGGCCTCGCGGACCCGGGCCTCCGCCTCGTCGATCGCGCGGGCGACGGCGGCCATGGTGTCCTCGCCGCCCAGCGCGATCTTGGCGGCGACCAGCAGCTCGTCGGGGCCGAGGTACAGCGTCTTCATGTGGATGACCTCGTCGACGTCCTCGCCGGCCTCCAGCGCGGCGTGGATCTTCTCGACGTCCGCGTCGGCGGCGCCCTCACCCAGCAGCAGGGACTTCGTCTCCAGCGCCAGCACGGCGGCGATGAGCAGCAGCAGCGCGCCGATGCACAGGGTGCCGATACCGTCCCAGACGCCGTTGCCGGTGAGGATCGCGATGCCGACGCCGAACAGGGCGAGGACCAGACCGATCAGCGCGCCGAGGTCCTCCAGCAGGATCACCGGCAGCTCGGGGGCCTTGGCGCGGCGGATGAACTCCCACCAGCCCTGGCTGCCGCGGACCTCGTTCGTCTCCTTGATCGCCGTACGGAAGGAGAACGACTCCGCGATGATCGCGAAGACGAGCACGCCCACCGGCCAGTACCAGTGCTCGATCTCGTGCGGGTCCTCGATCTTGTGATAGCCCTCGTAGACCGCGAAGAGGCCACCGACGGAGAACAGCACGATGGAGACCAGGAAGGCGTAGACGTACCGTTCGCGTCCGTAGCCGAAGGGGTGCTCCTTGGTCGCCGCCCGCTGGGCGCGCTTGCCGCCGAGGAGCAGCAGGCCCTGGTTGCCGGAGTCGGCGAGCGAGTGCACGGCCTCCGCCAGCATCGACGACGAACCACTGAAGGCCCACGCCACGAACTTCGCCGCCGCGATCGAGAGATTGGCGACCAACGCCGCCACGATCGCCTTCGTACCGCCTCCTGCAGCCATCTGTGCCTGCCCTGTCCCTTCGTGGTCCCCATGGGGCGCGGTGTGCGCCCCATCACGGCGGGGCCATTGTGTCAGTTGGTGCGGACAGGGGGGCGGCGACCCGGCCCGTGCGGTGTCAGGTGCGGACCGTCGCCCGGAACAGCGTGCCCGAACCGCTCGCGTGGACCGTCCGCTCCTCGGCCCCCACGAACGCCGACTCGCCGCGGTGCAGCGAGAGATGGCTGCCGTCGGCGACGGTGATCTCGGCGCTGCCGTCGGTGCACAGCAGGACCTGCGGGCCGTTCACCTCGATCGTCCGGGCGCTGTCGTCCAGGTCGTAGCGGTAGAGGCGGAAGTCGTCGATCGGGGTCTCGTACGCGCCGACTGCGTCCGCCCGCAGCACGTCCGGCTCGCCGGGCTCGAAGCGCACGACGCGCAGCAGCTCGGGGACGTCGACGTGCTTGGGGGTCAGGCCGCAGCGCAGCACGTTGTCGGAGTTGGCGAGGATCTCCACGCCGACGCCGTCGAGGTAGGCGTGCGGGACACCGGCGCCGAGGTACACGGCCTCGCCGGGCTGCAGGCGCAGGACGTTCAGCAGCATGGCGGCGATGACACCGGGGTCGCCCGGGTAGTGGTGGGCGAGCGCCGCGTAGGTGGCGTAGTCGCGGGCGAACGGGGAGGAGGAGGTGGCGAGTTTCTCCGCCGCCCGCACCGCCTCGTCGACGGTGGCGGCGATTGCCTCGCGCGGGGCGCTGAGGACGGCCGTCAGCACCTCGCGAAGGGCGTCGCCCTCCGGCTTGGCGCGGAGCGCGTCGACGTACGGCAGCAGACCGTCGACCCCGAGGCCCTCCAGCAGCTCGGCCGCCTGTGCCGGCGTACGGAAGCCGCACAGGCCCTCGAACAGGGTGAGGGCGCAGATCAGTTCGGGCTTGTGGTTGGCGTCCTTGTAGTTGCGGTGCGGTGCGTCGATCGGGACGCCCGTCTCCTCCTCGGCGCGGTAGCCCGACTCCGCCTGTACGAGGTCGGGGTGGACCTGCAGCGACAGCGGGGCGGCGGCGGCCAGCACCTTGAGCAGGAACGGCAGCCGGGGGCCGAACCGGGCCACGGCCGCGGCGCCCAGCTCGGCGTCCGGGTCGGCACCGATGACGTCCGCCAGCGAGACGAGACCGGCGCCGCGGTCGATACGGGAAGGGGCGCCGGGATGGGCGCCCATCCACAGCTCGGCCTGGGGCTCACCCGTCGGCTCGGTTCCGAGCAGCTCGGGGATGGCGGTCTCGGAACCCCAGGCGTAGGGGCGGACGGTGTTCGTCAGTCGGTCCATGGCTCCGTCTGTTCGGGTCTTGTCGGTCGGGATCGTGCGACCCGGGTCTGTCAGCGGTCGGATCGTGCGACCCGGTCTGTCAGCGGTCGGACGATGCCAGAGCGAGGTAAACGGCCGTGAAATCCGCGAGGGCGATCAGTTCGGCGGCGATCTGCAGCGGGGTGCCCTCGGCGGGCTCCAGTTCGCTGATCGGGGTGCCCCGGCCGTGCGCCAGGGCGCGGGCGGCGGGCGCCGGGGAGGCGCCGGCGGGCTCACCGTCGTGCATCAGGACCACGCGGGGCAGCAGCGGCTCGGGTTCCTCGACGCGGTCGCGGAAGAAGTCCTCGGGGTCCTCCGCCTGCTGGCCGGCCAGCAGCGGGCCGTGGGCCTGCAGGGCGTGCGGCAGCGGCGCGGCGAGGGCCGGCCGCCCGGCGACGGCGGCCAGCGTGGCGGCGAGATGCCGGCCGGTGGCGGTGGACAGCGGGCCGGTGGACCACAGCAGCGGCAGCGAGTCCGACAGCTCCGCGGCGAGGGTCTTCGCCGGGTTGGTGTACGTCTCGATGGCCGGGCCGCAGCGCTCCGCCACGGAGTCCAGGCGGTCGGCGAGCTCGTCGAGGGCCTTCGCCGGGGCGGAGAGCAGGCCCAGCCGGTCCGTGAGCGCCAGCAGGGGGGTGAGCAGCGCCCACAGAGTGCCGGGGGCCTCCGGTTCGCTGCCGGGCTCCTCCACGGCCGGCAGCGGGATCATCGGCAGCGTCATGCCGTGCGTGGTGCCGACGGTCTCCGTCACGGGGCTGTCGCGGGGGGCCACGGCGACCACGGACATGCCGCGCCGGTACGCCTGCTCCACCAGCGCCTCCAGGCCCGGCTCGCGGCCCCAGCCGGTCGCCACGACCAGCAGGTCCAGCGGGCCGGCCCAGCCGGGCAGCGCCCAGCGCAGGGTGGCCGGGTCGGCGTCCGCGCCCGTGGGGCTGACCGGCCTGATCTGGACGCTGCCGCTCAGCAGGGCGTCCAGCACGTCGGCCGCGCAGTACGTACTGGGGCCGGGACCGGCGAGCAGCAGGGACCGTGGGCGGCCGTCGGGCCGCAGCGTACCGATGCCCGCCTCCGCGGCCGCCCGTGCCGCGTTGCGCACGCGGGCGCCTGATTCGGCCGCCGCCAGCAGCAGGCCGCGGGCGTCCGCCCGGGCCAGTGCGTCGGGGGTGTCGAGGAACGACTCGTCCAGCATCTCCGCTGTCGTTTCGTTACGCCGGGCGGCGGGCCTCGTCGACGAGCAGGACGGGGATGTCGTCCCGGACGGGGTAGGCCAGCCCGCAGGTGTCGCTGGTGCACACCAGCTCCGTTTCACCGTCCGTCAGCGGGGCGTGGCATGCCGGGCAGGCGAGGATCTCGAGGAGGCCGGCGTCTACGGGCATGGCGGTCGCCCTTTCGGGTGGTGGGTTCGGGGCTGCGGCTTCAGCTTAGCGCTGGGCCTGCGGTGTCGCCTGGTGCGGTTCCCTGCGGGGGGCGGTTCGGGGGTCGGTGCGGTTTGCGTCGGCTGACGCGGTTCGGCGCTTCGCGCCTCAGTCCTCAGACGCCAGACGGGCTGGGGGGGTGCTGCGGTGACGCTGGATCGTGCGGTTTGCGCTGGCGCCTGCGGCGCGGTTCGGCGCTTCGCGCCTCAGTCCTCAGACGCCGGACGGGCTGGAGCGGTGCCGCGGTCACGCTGGAAACGCCCGGTTGCGTCGGCGCCTGCGGCGCGGTTCGGCGCTTCGCGCCTCAGTCCTCAGACGCCGGACGGGCTGGGGTGGTGCCGCAGTGACGCTGGAAACGTCCGGTCAGGCTCGGACCAGGGTTAGGACCTCGTCGCGGATCTGCTCCATCGTTCGGCTGTCGCGGGCCTCGACGTTCAGGCGGAGGAGGGGTTCCGTGTTGGAGGCCCGGAGGTTGAACCACCAGTCCGCCGACGTGACCGTGAGGCCGTCGAGGGTGTCCAGGGTGACGTCCTCGCGGGTCTCGTACGCGGCGCGGACCGCCGCCGCGCGGGCCGTCTGGTCGGCGACCGTGGAGTTGATCTCGCCGGACGAGGCGTAGCGGTCGTACGACGCGGTCAGCTGCGACAGCGGGCCGTCCTGGCCGCCGAGCGCGGCGAGCACGTGCAGGGCGGCGAGCATGCCCGTGTCGGCGTTCCAGAAGTCGCGGAAGTAGTAGTGCGCGGAGTGCTCGCCGCCGAAGATCGCGCCGGTGCGGGCCATCTCCTGCTTGATGAAGGAGTGGCCGACGCGGGTACGGACGGGGGTGCCGCCGTTCTCCTTCACGACCTCGGGGACCGACCACGAGGTGATCAGGTTGTGGATGATCGTGCCCTTGCCGCCGTTGCGGGCCAGCTCCCGGGCCGCGACAAGGGCGGTGACCGCGGAGGGGGAGACGGGGTCGCCGTTCTCGTCGACGACGAAGCAGCGGTCGGCGTCGCCGTCGAACGCGAGGCCGAGGTCGGCCTGTTCGGCGCGGACGCGTTCCTGGAGGTCGACGATGTTCTTGGGGTCGAGGGGGTTGGCCTCGTGGTTGGGGAAGGTGCCGTCGAGCTCGAAGTACATCGGTACGACGTCCAGCGGCAGCCCCGCGAGGACGGACGGCACGGTGTGGCCGGCCATTCCGTTGCCCGCGTCCACGACGACCTTCAGCGGGCGGATGGCCGCCAGGTCGACGAGGGAGCGCAGATGGGTGCCGTAGTCGGCGAGGACGTCGCGCTCGGTGACAGTGCCTCGGCCGCGGGTCGCGGCGGGCTCGGGGGCGGTGGCTCCGGGCTCCGTCCACTGCTCGACCAGGGCGCGGATCTCCGCGAGGCCGGAGTCCTGGCCCACGGGGGCGGCGCCGGCGCGGCACAGTTTGATGCCGTTGTACTGCGCCGGGTTGTGGCTGGCGGTGAACATCGCGCCGGGGAGGCCGAGGCTGCCGGAGGCGAAGTAGAGCTCGTCCGTGGAGCACAGGCCGATCAGGGTGGCGTCCGCGCCGCGGGTCGCCGCGCCCGCGGCGAAGGCTGCGGCCAGGGCGGGGGACGAGGGGCGCATGTCGTGGCCGACGACGATCGCCTCCGCGCCGGTGACCTCTACGAACGCGGCGCCGAAGTGGGTCGCGAGTTCCTCGTCGAGCTGCGCGGGGTAGATCCCGCGAACGTCGTATGCCTTCACGATCTGCGCCAGATCGGCCACAGTCCTGCCCTCCCGGTCAGCGTCTCGCTCCGCACAGTACGCGATCCGGGCTTGTGCCCGGCAGTACGGGTGCGTTTGTCCCTGGTCGGCTTTGTGGGCGTCGGGTGCGTGCGTCGCCTTTCGCTGCGGGGGCTCCGCCCCCGGGCCCCCGTCGCGGGCTGCGCCCGCGATCGCGCCTGCGGCGCTCGTCCTCAAACGCCGGACGGGCTGGGATCGGTCCCGGTGAGGTGGGATGCGGCCCCGCCTCGGTGGCGTGGGGTGCGGCTCTCGCCCTCGCTCCCCTCTGGACGGGAGTCCGCGCCCGGCAGGGCGGTGCCACCGCGTCGGCCGGGCGCGACGGGGTTCGGGGGCGGTGTCCCCGGGAGGGGGTGGGGTGTCAGGCGTCGGGGGCGCGGAGGACGCGGAGGTGGGTGCGGCGGGCTACTTCCATGGGGTCCGCTTCGCGGGTGGAGGGGGTGATCTGGTCCTCCGGGGACTGGCGGGGGCGGGCCGCTTCGCGGACCGCGTTGGCCAGGGCTTCGAGGTCGTCGCTGCTGTGGCGGGCCGGGCCGGGGGCGATCGCGAGGCGGACGACCTCCCAGCCGCGGGGGGCGGTGAGGCGCTCCGAGTGCTCCGTGCACAGGTCGTAGCAGTGCGGCTCCGCGTACGTGGCCAGGGGCCCCAGGACCGCGGTGGAGTCCGCGTAGACATACGTCAGCGTCGCCACGGCAGGGCGGCCACAGGCAGTGCGCGAACAGCGGCGGACAGGGCTCACGACGTTGGACGGTACCGCACTACTGAGCGGGCCGCGACGACTCTCCCGCAGCTCACCCGGTTGTGTCGTCACCCGCCTGCCCTCCGGGCGCCCCCCGCGCACGCCGGATGACCTGGCGGTTCGTATCCGGTACTGGCAGAGATGGGCATGAAAGCCGTCACCAATGCGGACAAGTAGCGTCAATTGGGTGGGCGGCGGCGACCCCTGCAGGGCTTCGATCGATAAGCAAAACGCCCCTGGACGGTCATTCCATGACATGTGGATGCTTGCCGCGCACGCGCATGTCAGGGCCCCGGGCGGGCTACGCTCATGGTTGATGGAGCACGCTGCCATGACCCCAGATCCGGGCCCGTCCCCCCGCCCTGGCGGAGGACCCCGGCCCCGCCGGCGCGACCGCCACGGCCGCGGCATGCGCGGACCCGTCGCGCCCCCGCAGGTACCGCTCTCCGTGAGCCGTGCCGACGCGTTCATCGACCTGGTGAACGACTCCGCCCAGCGGCTGGAGCGGCGCTGGCCCCAGCTGTCCTCCGTGGAGTTCGGCGTGCTGGACGTGCCGGGGGACCCGGAGCTGCCGATCAGCCTGGACGACGAGGGCGGGGTGCCGCTGGGCACGCTGCTGTCGGGCAGCCGCAACGGGCTGCCCGACCGGATCGTCGTCTACCGCCGGCCCGTCGAGATCCGGGCGAAGAACCGCGACGAACGCGCGCAGCTCGTACACGAGATCATCGTGGAGCAGGTGGCCGAACTGCTCGGCCTGGCGCCCGAGTCCGTGGACCCGCACTACGGGCAGGAGTGAGCCCGGCCGCCGTGCCCGGCCGGTGCTCAGTCGCCCAGGAGTGAGATGTCCTGGCGGGTCTTCGGCACGGCCACCGTGCCGTGGTCGTCCGGCAGCGTCTGGACGGTGAACATCGGCACCCCGTCCTTCTTCTGCTCCAGCATCCGCGCCGCGTACAGGTCGCCGCCCGACAGCTTCTCCACGGTCAGCGCGTAGCGGCCGGTGCCGAGCTTGCCGTCGGGGACCGGCAGGTCGGTGGGCGTGAGGGTCGTACCGGCCTTCACCGTGTACGTCTTCTCCGTGCGCGTACCGCCCTTGCTGCCGTCGGTGGCGGTGACCTTGACCTTCACCTCGGCGTCCGGGGCCGTCAGCGCCAGCGTCGTACCGCCGGCCTTGCCGGACACCGCCCAGCTGCCGGCCGCCGTGGCCCGCTCGGCGATCGCCTCGGTGGCCGGGATGAACGCCGTCTCCTGGTTCGCGCCCTTGCCCCGGGTGACCCGCAGGGCGGCGACGACGGGGGCGGTGGAGCCCTCGGCGGGGCGCAGGATCAGGGAGCCGCCCTCGCCGGCCGTCAGGCCGGTGAAGTCGACGGACGCCGTCATCCCGCTCTTCACGGTCAGCGTCTCGTTCCCGGCGGGCGTGATCTGGCCGGTGGGGCCGGAGTACTTGATGCCCAGCTCCGCGTCCTGGTCGCCGGGGGCGAAGGCCACGAGCCGTACCGAGGTGGCGTCCTTGGGGATGCCGGGGAGCACCACCTGGGCCGCGGGGTCCGCGGCGGGCTGCAGCCAGTCGCCGCCGAGCTTGTCGTCGGTGGCGCGCACGGCGGCGCCGACGCGGCCGGAGCGGACGGTGACCTTGAGCGTCACGAGCTCCAGCGGCTCGTCGGTGAGCGTGGAGAGCAGCACCGAGCTGGAGCCGTGGCCGGGGACCTGCTGCTCGCCGTCCGCGTCGCTGATCAGCCCCTCCGGCCCGTACAGCTCCAGGTCGACCACGGCGCCGGCGTCGTCGGGGTTCGTCAGATAGACGTGGTCCTGCCGGTCCTCGGCCAGGCTCACCGCGGGGAACCAGAACTCGGTGTCCGGCGCCGTGCACCGGGCGCCGAGCAGGCCGCGGCCGGCTCCCGCGTCGATCTCGGTGGTCTGCTGGACGGCGAAGCCGGGCGCCATGCCCTTCTCGGCGTCGCCGATCACGGCGGGCGCGTTCGCCTTGTCGGTCTCGACGTAGACGGGTTTGCCGGCCTCCTTGAGCGTGGCGAGGGGCTTGGCCGCGGGCTCGGTCTGCCCGGCCTTCAGCGCCGCGCTCAGCTTCGCCGCGCCGTCGCCGGTGCCCTCGCCGCCGGGGGTGACGGCGGTGTACGTCGTCTCGCTGAGGTCCGACAGGCCGGCTCCCGGGCACAGCAGCGTGGACCGCTCGACGGGCAGCCGGGCCGGGGCGCCGGCGGACGCCGCCGGGGCGGCGTCCCCGGGGACGGTCAGGGAGGCGACACCTGTGACCGCGACGAGGGCCGTGGCGGCGGCGATCAGGGAGAGGGTGGTGCGGGTCACTGCGGGTCGCTCCCGTCGCGGTGCTGCTGCTGCCGTTCACCGAAGGCCTGGAAGGCGTCGGCCGCCGGGGCGGTGGTCTCGGGCTGCTGCTGGTAGTAGCCGCCGGCCGGGTCGTACGACGGCTGGGCGCTGTTGTACGGGTCGTAGCCGCCCTGCTGGTCGGCGTAGGCCTGCGGCTGCGTGGCGTACGCGGCCGTGTCCCAGTCGCCGTAACCGCCCTGCTGCGGCACCGCCGCGTACGGGTCGGCGACGGCCGCCTGCAGATACGGCTCCGGCTCCGGCTGGGGCTGCGGCTCCTCGGCCGGCTGGCCGGTCTGGGCCGCCTCGGCGGCGGCGCGCAGCCGGCGGGCCCGGCGGCCCTCGCCCTCGACGGGCTGGGGCGGGATGTCCGCGGGGAGCTCGCTCTCGGGCAGGTCGTCGTCGACCTGGCGGCGCCGTCCGGGCAGGGCAAGCACCACCACGACGAGCAGCATGGCGGCCTGCGTCCACACCCACACCGTGTGACCGGTGGCCGTGGTGTGGCGGACGGTCAGTCTGCCGCCCTCGACGGGCAGTTCGAAGCCCTGCGCCCAGCCGTCCACCTTGGTCGGTGCCAGGGTCCGGCCGTCGAGTGTGGCCGTCCAGCCGGAGTCGTAGGCGTCGGCGAGCCGCAGTACGCGGTCCGCGGAGCCGGACTCGATGTCCGTGGTGACGTCGACCGGGCCGGCCGGGACCAGGACCGGCTCGGCGGACTTGTCGTCGACGATGGTGACGCGGGCGACCGGGCGGTCGACGCGCCAGAGCGCGCCGCCCTTCTGCTCGCTGAGGTGCGTCAGACCGGGCGTGGAGTCCAGCACCCGGCCCATCTGGCGGGCGGCGGGCTCGTCGTTGCGTACGAGGACGTAGCGCACCGCGAAGCCGCCGAGCCCGGAGGTCTGGTCGGCGCCGGAACCGGCGACCAGCCCGGCGACCACCTCGCCGAGCCCGGCGCTGACGGGCCCGTTCCCGGCGAGCTCCGCGTCGCCCAGCTCGGCGCCCGCACCGCGGACCAGCGTGTACGTGACCTCGCTCGGCGTACCGCCGAGGAGCAGCGTGCGCGGCTGGTCCTGCGTACCGGACTCCTCGGCGACGAACGCGGGGACCTGCACCGGGTCGCGCAGCTCCAGCGGGCCGTCGGCGCCGCGCCACATCCAGCCGCCTGCCAGCACGAGCGGGCCGATGCCGCAGGCGGCGGCGATCAGTACGGCGACGGGCTGGCGCCAGCCGAAGCTCTGCTCCGCGACGCGGTGCCGCGCGCCGTCGGCGCCGAGCACGGCGGCGGACAGCATCGCCAGTCCGTAGACGAGGGTGGCGGGGCCGGCCCAGTCCTCGGCCGACAGGGCGGCGAAGAGGAAACCGGCGATCGCGACCGCCCAGGCGGCGCGGATCGGCAGCGAGCGGTCACCGCGCAGCAGCGCGGCGAGCGCGGCGAGAACGATCCCGGCCAGCAGGAAGCCGGCGGCGGCGTTGCGCCCGCCGGGGCTGAAGAAGAGCAGGTCGAGAGCGGAGACGTCCGGGGTCCCGAAGTCCATGCCCGCCTCGGCCAGGAAACGCGACGGCGAGGCGATCAGGTCCAGCGACCACGGTGCCAGCACCACCAGCGGCGTGAGCAGCGCGGCCAGCTGCCGCAGCCCGCAGGCCAGCAGCAGCCCGCGGCCGGTCGCGGCGCGGAACGCCAGCAGCGCGGCGCCGACGACCAGGGCGATCGGCCAGATGACCGGGGTGAAGGCGGTGGTGACGGTGAGCATCAGGGCGTACGCCCAGGCCGAACGCCAGCCGGGGCGGCCGGTCAGCCCGCTCGCCGCGACGGCGGCGCGCGCCATCAGCGGGAGGAAGATCGCCAGCACGCAGGTGCCGATCCGGCCGGAGGCCAGGGCGCCCGTGGCGGCCGGGAGGAAGGCGTACACCACGCTGCCCCAGGCGCGCAGCAGCCGGGACGGCACCAGCGGGCGGGAGGCGAAGTACGCGGTGAAACCGGCCAGCGGGACCGAGCAGACCAGCAGCAGGGTGAGCGCCGTGCTCGTGGAGCCGAAGGCGAGGGTCGACACTCCGGCGACGATCGCGAGATACGGCGGCGCGCTCTGCGTACCGCCGATGCCGAGGGGGTGCCAGCTGTCGAGGTATCTCGCCCACAGCTCGCTCAGGTCGGCGGGGGCGGGCAGCATCGCGCCGCCCATCAGGGAGCCGCCGCCGAGCAGTTGGCGGCAGGCGATCAGCGAGAACAGCAGCAGGACGGCGAAGAGCACCGGGCCCGGCCTGCGGGCGATCGACTTCAGCCGGGCGAACTGCTCGATCTCCAGGAAGTCCGCGTCGTCCCCGCCGGGGCCCGACTCCACCGCGCCATGCCGGCCGCCGCCGGAGCGCTCCGGCTCGGCGCGGCCCGCGAAGTTGCTGATGACCTGCTCGAACGTCATACGGACGGTGGCGCCGCGGCCCGGGAACAGGGGCTTCAGCTCCGCCGGGTCGACGGCGCCGCGGCCGCGTCTGCGGCGGGCGGCCAGCACCCGGAACGGGTTGAACAGCACCTGCGTCAGGCCCCGGATCTCGTCCAGCGCCTGGCCGGGCACCTTGCCGACGAGGTAGGCGAGCGTACGCAGCAGGGTGCCGAGCACCAGGCGGAACGCGATCCACGGCAGGGCGGCGCCGCGGGCGTTGACCAGCAGTGTGTAGGCGGCGCCCGCCTTGTCGACCCGGTGGGGGCTGGCGACGCCGCGGCCCACGCAGTCGATGCTGCGGCGCTCGCGGGCGGCTGCCTCGGCGTGCCGCACCACGGCGTCGGTGGCGACCAGCACGCGGTGTCCGGCCTTGTGGACGCGCCAGCACAGGTCGACGTCGTCGCGCATCAGCGGGAGCTTCGGGTCGAAGCCGCCGAGCTGGTCGAAGACGTCGCGGCGGATCAGCATGCCGGCGGTCGAGACGGACAGTACGTCGCGGGTGCCGTCGTGCTGTCCCTGGTCCTGCTCGCGGCGGTCCACGCCGGTCCAGCGGCGGCCGCTCGCGGCGATGGAGACGCCGGTCTCCAGCAGCTGGCGCCTGTCGTACCAGCCGCGCAGCTTCGGGCCGATGACGGCGGCGTCGGGGTTGGCGTCGGCGACGCGCAGCAGCGCGGCCAGGGCGCCCGGGTCGGGCGCGGAGTCGTCGTGCAACAGCCACAGCCACTGGACCGGCTCGCCGTGCGGGAGGTCCGGCATGTCGTACGCGTCGTCCCGCCACTGGCGGCTCACCGGGTCCCAGCCGCTGGGGCGGCGCAGGTACGGCAGGTCGTCGGGGGTCAGCACGCCTGCCGTGCGGGCGGCTTCGGCGACGGCTGTGCCGAAGCCGGTGCGGCGGGCGAGGTGGGTCACCCGGTCCTGGCCGAGGGTCTCGGTCATCAGGCGGGCGGAGTCGTCCGCGCTGCCGGTGTCGGCTGCGATGACGCTCTGGACGGGGCGTTCCTGGCCTACCAGGCCCTCCAGCACCTTGGGCAGCCAGCGGGCACCGTCGTGGGCGACGAGCACGGCGGTGACCACGTGGGCGGGCAGCTCAGGGGCGGCTGTTTCTTGGGCGGCGTAGCTGGACATCGGGCCCCACACTAACGGCCTCCGGCCTTGGTGCGTGCGGCGCTTCGGGTTGCCTGTGGATAACTCGGGTCCGGTATGCGCTATTCGTCGCCTCCGGCGGGGGTGGCTGCCGCCGGGGGGGTGCCTCGCTGGGGGCGCCCTTTCCCGGGGGCGGGGTGGCTGCGCCGCGGTGCCTCTGCCTGGTCCGGGGGCGGGGCCGCTGCGCGGGTCGGCCCGCTGGGGTCGCCCCGGGCGGCCCGGGTGCGGGGCCGCTGCGCCCGCCCGTGCCGCCCCCTGGCGGCCCAGCCGCCCGCAGCGGTGCGGACCTCGCCGCTTGCAGGGTGCCCCCGCCTGCGGCAGCGGTGCGGCCGTGTGCCGGGTGCCGTGCGGCGTGCGCCGTGCGCCGTGCGCCGTGCGCCGTGCGCAAGGGTGCGGCCTGGTCGTCGGTTTCGGCTGCGCCGCGGGGCGGGCCGCTGAGGTCACCCCGGGCGGCCCGGGTGCGGGGCCGCTGCGCCCGCCCGTGCCGCCCCCTGGGCGGCCCAGCCGCCCGCAGCGGTGCGGACCTCGCCGCTCACAAGGCGATGCACCCCCGGCGGTGCGGTCCTCGTCGCTTGTGGGGTTCCTGGGCCCTCTGGCCGCGGGGCGCCCTCGGCGCTTGCAGGGTGTCCCCGGTGGGGGCGGGCGTGTGGCGCGGTCTGCGGGGGTGGCGGTTCGGGGTTAGAGCGCGGCCTTCTTGAGGCGGCGGCGTTCGCGTTCTGAGAGGCCGCCCCAGATGCCGAAGCGCTCGTCGTTGGCCAGGGCGTACTCGAGGCACTCGGAGCGGACCTCGCACGCGAGGCAGACCTTCTTCGCCTCGCGGGTGGAGCCGCCCTTCTCCGGGAAGAAGGACTCGGGGTCGGTCTGGGCGCACAGCGCCCGCTCCTGCCAGCCGAGCTCCTCGTCCGCTTCTTCGACCAGCACCTGCTCGAACAGCTCGGTCATGTGCGCGCCCCTCGTCGGTCTTTGCTTCCCCGTGATGTCGCCGTTACCGAAGCCCGAACGACACGAGTGAAATTACAAGTGCGGCACTCGGGGAGGGTCAAGCCGGGATCTGGTATTGGGCCCCTTATTCACCCTGCGGAACCAAGCGCTCGCAGAAAGTGTTCATATCAGCAGAAACCATGACACTTCCATACGGCTCCAGCCGCACAGCCATCCCCACGAAAGGAGGGACGCACGGAGGGTCCGGTCCGTTGCGGACCGCCCGCCGATGCGACCTGGATCACGGTGGGATCACAGAACGGCAACGGCGTTTGGCGCCACGGATGGTGCGGGACCTCTCCGTACATCGGCCTGCCAAAACCTTTCGCCTAGCCCTCTCACCGGATTGGATGAGAGAAAGCAGACAAACGCGACATCCGGTTGACAGGCGCCCCCTCGACCCGCTCTCCTGGACACGATGTCTCGTCTGTGTTGTCGCTGTACGCAGTGCTGTCGTAGCTCCTTCTGAGCTCCAGCACCCCCTCAGCGCGCCCCCGGTCACCGCGATCCGCGAACCGCGATCCAGGCGCCTGAAGCACGACGAAACCCCCGTGACAGCAGGCCGCGCCGCAACTCCGGCGCCGGCGCTCTCGCCTCCTCCCGCCAGCACCAGGTCAAGGAATCCCTCCCCTGATGTACAGGTACTCCCAGCTCACCGACATCCAGATCGGCGGCGACCCGCTCGCCATCCCCCATCTCCTCCCGCCCGCCCCCGAGCATCCGACGACGGTCGCCGAGTTCGCCGGCCTGGCGCGGCGCATCGCGGAGGACCGCGCCGCCTGGGCGCCGCTGGTGGAGTACGACGCGACGACCCGCTGGTACCACCGGCTGGAGACCGGCCCCGGGTACGAGGTGTGGCTGCTGAGCTGGCTGCCGGGGCAGGGCAGCGGGCGGCACGATCACGGGCCCTCGTCCGGCGTGTTCGCCGTACTCGAGGGGGAGCTCGCCGAGCACACGGGCGCGGGCCGGCGCTCCCTCACGCCGGGCGCGCAGCGGGTCTTCGCGCCCGGCTTCGCACACGAGGTCGTCAACGAGGAGCTGACCCCGGCGGTGAGCCTGCACGTGTACTTCCCCGGGCTGACCGAGATGCCGATGCACGGGGAGACGCCGGCGCCGGCACGGGTGCTCGGCTGCAGCGGCTGACACCCGGGCTGCAAGACTGTCCCCCATGCGACGCATTGTGGTTCTGGCCGGGGGCATCGGCGGTGCCCGCTTCCTGCGCGGTCTGAAGAAGGCCGCCCCGGACGCGGAGATCACCGTCATCGGGAACACCGGCGACGACATCCACCTCTTCGGCCTCAAGGTCTGCCCCGACCTCGACACGGTGATGTACACCCTGGGCGGCGGCATCCACGAGGAGCAGGGCTGGGGCCGCGCGGACGAGTCCTTCACGGTGAAGGGGGAGCTGGCCGCGTACGGCGTCGGCCCGGAGTGGTTCGGCCTCGGGGACCGCGACTTCGCGACGCACATCGTACGGACGCAGATGCTCGGGGCCGGCTATCCGCTGAGCGCGGTGACCGAGGCGCTGTGCGACCGCTGGCAGCCCGGGGTGCGGCTGCTGCCGATGAGCGACGACCGGGTCGAGACGCACGTCCTGGTGGAGCTGGAGGACGGCACGCGCAAGGCGGTCCACTTCCAGGAGTACTGGGTCAAGCACCACGCCGCCGTCCCCGCGCACGCCATCATCCCCGTCGGCGCCGAGCAGTCGAAGCCGGCGCCGGGTGTGCTGGAGGCCATCGCGCAGGCGGACGTCATCGTCTTCCCGCCGTCGAACCCCGTCGTCTCCATCGGCACCATCCTCGCCGTCCCCGGCATCCGCGAGGCGATCGCCGAAGCCGGGGTGCCGGTCGTGGGCCTGTCCCCCATCGTGGGCGGCTCGCCGGTGCGGGGAATGGCGGACAAGGTCCTCGCGGCGGTCGGCGTCGAGTCCACCGCCGCCGCCGTGGCGCTGCACTACGGCTCCGGGCTGATCGACGGCTGGCTGGTCGACGAGGCCGACGCCGGCCACGTCGAGGCCGTGGAAGAGGCGGGCATCCGCTGCCTGGCGGTGCCGCTGATGATGACCGACGTCGACGCCGCGGCGGAGATGGCGGCCGCCGCCCTGCGCCTGGCCGGGGAGGTACGGGCGTGAGCGCGCCGTCCACGGAGTACAGCGTCCGCGCGCTGCACGGGATCCCCGAAGTGCGGCCCGGCGACGACCTCGTGAAGCTGATCGCGGCCGCCGGACCGGAGCTCGAGGACGGGGACGTCCTCGTCGTCACCTCGAAGATCGTCAGCAAGGCGGAGGGCCGGATCGTACGGGCCGACGACCGCGAGGCCGCGATCGACGCGGAGGCCGTGCGGCTGGTCGCGCGCCGCGGGCCCACCCGGATCGTCGAGACGCGCCACGGGCTGGTGATGGCGGCGGCCGGTGTCGACGCGTCCAACACCGAACCCGGCACCGTGCTGCTGCTCCCCGAGGACCCCGACGCCTCGGCCCGCGCGCTGCGCGCCGGCCTGCGCGAGGCGCTGGGGGTGGAGGTCGGCGTCGTCGTCACGGACACCTTCGGCCGCCCCTGGCGCAACGGCCTCACCGACGTCGGCATCGGCGCGGCGGGCGTGCGCGTGCTGGACGACCTGCGCGGTACGACGGACGTGCACGGCACTCCGCTGGGCGTCACCGTCGTGGCCACCGCCGACGAACTCGCGGCGGCGGGCGAGCTGGTGAAGGGCAAGGCGGACGGGCTGCCGGTGGCGGTCGTACGCGGGCTGCCCCACGTCGTAACCGAGGAGGACGGCCCGGGGGCGCGGGCGCTGGTGCGCGACGCGTCGCAGGACATGTTCCGCCTCGGCACCTCGGAGGCGATCCGCGAGGCCGTGACGCAGCGGCGCACGGTGCGGGAGTTCACCGGGGAGCCCGTCGACGGGGCGGCCGTACGGCGGGCGGTGGCCGCGGCGGTGACGGCGCCGGCGCCGCACCACACGACGCCGTGGCGGTTCGTCCTGCTGGAGTCGGCGGGGATCCGGGTGCGGCTGCTGGACGCGATGCGCGCGGCGTGGGTACGGGACCTGCGGGAACTGAGCGGTTTCAGCGAGGAGTCGATCGCCAGGCGGGTCCGCCGCGGCGACGTGCTGTACCGGGCGCCCTACCTGGTCGTCCCCTGTCTGGAGACCTCCGGGGCGCACGAGTACCCCGACGCGGGCCGCAACGCCGCCGAGCGCGAGATGTTCGTGGTCGCGATGGGCGCGGGCGTGCAGAACCTGCTCGTCGCGCTGGCGGCCGAGGGCCTCGGCTCGGCGTGGGTGTCGTCGACGATGTTCTGCCGCGAGGTCGTACGGGAGGTCCTGGACCTGCCGGCGGGCTGGGACCCCATGGGCACGGTGGCCGTCGGCCACGCCGCGGCGCCGCCGAAGCAGCGCCCGGCGCGGCAGGCCGGGGCGTTCATCGAGGTGCGGTGAGGGAGCCCGCGGGCTCCCCCACCTCGCCTCACGCCACCGCCACCAGCTCGGCGTACGACGGGTCCCACACGTCCTCGTCGCCCTCCGGCAGCAGGAGCACCCGGTCCGGGGCGAGCGCTCCGACGGCCGCCTCGTCGTGGGTGACCATGACGATCGCGCCCGTGTAGGCCCGTACGGCCGACAGGACCTCCGCCCGCGACGCCGGGTCGAGGTTGTTCGTCGGCTCGTCCAGGAGCAGCACGTTCGCGCCGGAGACGACCAGCGTGGCCAGGGCCAGGCGGGTCTTCTCGCCGCCGGAGAGGACGGCGGCCGGCTTGTCCGCGTCGTCGCCGGAGAAGAGGAAGCGGCCGAGGATGCGGCGCGCCTCCCCCGGCGTCAGCCCAGGGGCGGCCGCCGTCAGGTTCTCCAGCACCGTGCGCGACGGCACCAGGGTGTCGTGCTCCTGCGCGAAGTAGCCCAGGCGCAGCCCGTGGCCGTGGACCACGCGCCCGCCGCTCGGCTCCTCCGCCCCGGCCAGCAGCCGCAGCAGCGTCGTCTTGCCGGCGCCGTTCTCGCCGAGCACCACCAGCCGGCTGCCGCGGTCGACGGCCAGATCGACGCCGGACAGCACGTCGAGCGGTCCGTACGACTTGCGCAGCGCGACCGCCGCCAGTGGCATCCGTCCGCACGGCGCCGGGTCCGGCAGCGCGATCCGCGCCACCTTGTCCGTACGCCGGACGGGCTCCAGCTCCGACAGCATCCGGTCGGCGCGGCGCGCCATGCTGCGGGCCGTGACGGCGGTCGCCGAGCGGGCCTTCATCCGGTCCGCCTGCGCGTGCAGCGCGGACGCCTTGCGCTCGGCGGCGGCGCGCTCGCGGGTACGACGGCGGTCCTCCGTCTCGCGCTGGGCGAGGTAGCGGCGCCAGCCGACGTTGTACACGTCGATGGCGGCCCGCTGGGCGTCCAGCTGGAAGACCCGGTTCGCGACGGACTCCAGCAGCCCGGTGTCGTGGCTGATCAGGACCAGCCCGCCCGGATACGCCGCGAGCCACTCGCGCAGCCAGCCGACGGAGTCCGTGTCGAGGTGGTTCGTCGGCTCGTCGAGGAGCAGCGTGTCGTATCCGGTGAACAGGATCCGGGCCAGCTCCGCCCGCCGCCGCTGGCCGCCGGAGAGCGTGCCGAGCGGCTGGGCGAGCGTGGCGTCGGACAGCCCGAGACCGGCGGCCACCCGCGCCGCCTCGGCCTCGGCCGCGTAGCCGCCGGCTGCGGTGAACTCCGCCTCGGCGCGCGCGTACGCCGCCAGCGCCCGGTCCAGCGCGGGACCGGACGCCTCGGTCATCGCCGACTCCGCGGCGCGCAGGGCCGCCACGGCGCGGTCGAGGCCGCGGGCGGAGAGGATGCGGGCCAGGGCGGTGGCCTCGAGGTCCCCCGTGCGGGGGTCCTGCGGCAGCCAGCCGACCGTGCCGACGCGGGTGACCGTGCCGGCGGCGGGCTCGGCCTCGCCGGCCAGGATCGTGGTCAGGGTGGTCTTGCCGGCGCCGTTGCGGCCGACGAGGCCGATCTTGTCGCCGGGGGCGACGCGGAATCCGATGCCGGAGAGCAGCAGACGGGCTCCAGCGCGCACGTCGACGCCGCTTACGGTGATCATTTTTGGTTACGCTCCGTAGTCACGAAGGGACACAGGTGTGGTGTGGAACCTGGGTCCTTCGCTAGGACATGCGGGGCGTTGACATGCCGGGGACAGTAGCAACGACGGCCGCGGCCCGCAGCTGAATTACCTGCGGGACGCGGCCGGTCGGGCTGTCGATGAGGGCGGCTCGCCCGTCAGTTGGTGGCGGTGACCTTCTCGTCGTTCTTCAGCTGCTCCAGCAGCGGCTTCGCCTTGGCCTCGTTCCACTTCAGGACGGAGCCGACGCCGGGCACGTTGCCGCCCGACACGGTCGGCAGGTTCAGGCGCTTCCCGTCGCCGCCGTTCACGCCCTTCATCGCCCAGAACATCCGCAGCACCGTCCAGGGCGAGGAGTCCTTGTCGACGATCAGGGAGTCGAGGCCGGCGCTCATGGTCGGGTAGAGGGAGAAGGGGTTGAGGACCGTGGAGGGGTTCGCGGCCTCGTTCGCCAGGGCGGCGAGCAGCTTCTGCTGGTTCTTCGTACGGTCCAGATCGCCGCCCGCGAGGGCGTACCGGTTGCGAACGAAGGCCAGGGCCTCGGCGCCGTCCAGGTCGTGGCAGCCCTTGGAGAAGTCCGCGCCGGAGTTCTTGTCCTTGACGGCCTTGTCGAAGCACATCTCCACGCCCCCCAGGGCGTCGACGATGTTCGCGAAGCCGCCGAAGCCGATCTCGGCGTAGTGGTCGATCTTCAGCCCGGTGTTGTACTCGACCGTGCGGACCAGCAGCTGCGCGCCGTCCTGGGAGTACGCGGCGTTGATCTTCGTCTTCTGCGAGCCGTACTGCTTGCCGGACTCGGAGCCCTTGAACGGCGGGATCGTGACGTACCAGTCACGCGGCAGGCTGAGCATGGTGGTGCCGTTGTCGCCGACGTGCAGGATCATCATCGAGTCGGTGCGCTTGCCCTCGTTCGATCCGGTGTGCAGGCGCTTCTGGTCGTCCTTGGTGAGGCCCTCGCGGCTGTCGGAGCCGACGATGAGGTAGTTGGTGCCCTTGCCGCCCTCGGGGCGGTCCTCGACCTTGCTGAGGTCGACCTCCTTGCGGAGCTTGGAGTCGGCCCAGAAGTACGTGCCGATGGAGACGATGAGCATGACGACGATCAGCGTGAGCAGGCCCACGGTGATCCGCTTGCGCCAGTTCGGCCGGGGGCGGCCGTAGCCCTGGTCGCCGTCGTAGCCGTCGCCGCCGCGGCCGCCGTAGACGCGGCCCTGGCTGTAGCCGTCGTCGGCGCCGTAGCCGGCGTTCCCGTCGTCGTAGCCGTCATACCCGCCGCGCGACTGCTGCCGCGGGACGTGCGGCATCGTGCGCGTCGGTTCGGCGTGGCGTCCCTGGCCGCCGTTCCCGCCGCGCGACCTGTTGCCTTCGGACCATCCATCGGGCCAGTCGTTCATGCGGGAAGTCTGCCCTGCCGGGGAGGCCGGTGGACAGCCGGGTACGGAATCGGGTTGGGGCCGTAGCAGATCTGTCGCATTTGCACCCCGGTGTGTCGCTGTCCGGCGTGGCACATACGCTTACGGTCATGAACGATCCCGCTCCGCCGGGGAAGCCGACCGCGGCCTCCCGTACGACGCTCTCGCACATCATGACCGCCGCCGACACGAACCTTCTCGGGACGGTGCACGGTGGTGTGATCATGAAACTGGTCGACGACGCGGCGGGGGCGGTGGCCGGGCGGCACTCCGGGGGGCCGGCCGTGACGGCGTCCATGGACGAGATGGTGTTCCTGGAGCCCGTGCACGTCGGTGATCTGGTGCACGTGAAGGCCCAGTGCAACTGGACGGGGCGGACGTCGATGGAGATCGGCGTCCGGGTGCTCACCGAGCGGTGGAACGAGGCCGCGCCTCCGACGCAGGTCGGGTCGGCGTACCTCGTGTTCACGGCGATCGACGCGGAGGGCAAGCCGCGTACCGTGCCGCCGGTCCTTCCTGAGACGGACCGGGATCGGCGGCGCTTTCAGGAGGCGGAGATCCGGCGTACGCATCGGCTCGCCCGGAGGCGGGCGATCCGGGAGCTTCGGGAGAGGCGGGCGGCGGAGGGCTACGACGACTGATCCGGGGCGGTTCGCGGGCCCCGGGCCCCGTGGCGGATCTCGGTCCCGTACCGCCGCGGGGGCTGCGCCCCCGGCCCCCTCTTGCGGGCTGCGCCCGCTTGTCGCGCCTGGCGGCGCTTGGCCTCAAACGCCGGCCGGGCTGACCGTCGCCTTGCGCCGGCTGACGCGGATCGGCGCTGCGCGCCTCGTCCTCAAACGCCGGACGGGCTGGGGTGGGGCTGCGGTCACGCTCGAAGCATCCGGTGCCGCTGGCGCC
>NZ_JBFAXR010000129.1:0-23783 GCF_040680895.1 Streptomyces sp. NPDC051940
AGCGCAGCGGAGCCGGCGCAACCCCACCGGGTCACCGCAGGCAACCCCCGGCGGAGCGTCAGCGGAGCCGATCATTGGGCGGCGCCCTGGCGCCGATCCCCTCCCGCTCCGCCCGGCAAGGCCCCTTGGGGCCGCAGAATCACTCCGAACCGAACCGAAACGACAACGGGTCACGAACACCCCTCCACCGGCCCCCCAGGCGCCGACATCAGGCAAGACACACCGCAACGGGTGGCGTGTGGGTGGGGGCAACCCCCGCGCCGAAGGCGCGGGGCGGCGCCGGCCCCGGACCGGCAAAACCGCCCGCCTACCGCGCGTGGCACCCCGCGAGGTGATCGTTCACCAGACCGCACGCCTGCATCAGGGCGTACGCCGTCGTCGGGCCCACGAAGCGGACGCCCCGCACGCGCAGGGCCTTCGCCAAGGCCTTCGACTCGTCGGTGACCGCCGGCACGTCCGCGAGGACACGCGGCGCGGCCCGCCCCGCCGCCGCAGGCGCGAAGGACCAGATCAGCGAGTCCAGCTCCCCGGGATCCCACGCGGCGAGCGTCTCCGCGTTGGCGAGCGTCGCGGCGATCTTCAGCCGGTTGCGGACGATGCCCGCGTCCGCGAGCAGCCGCGCCTCGTCCTCCGGCCCGAACTCCGCGACCGCCTTGATCCGGAAACCGGAGAACGCCTCGCGGAACGCCGGCCGCTTGCGCAGGATCGTCAGCCACGACAGCCCCGACTGGAACGCCTCCAGCGACAGCCGCTCGAAGAGCGCGTCGTCGCCCCGCACGGGCTTGCCCCACTCCTCGTCGTGGTACGCCACGTACTCCGGGGCGGACAGCCCCCAGGGGCAGCGCGGCAGGCCGTCCTCGCCCGCGACCACGCCGGTCATCGGGCGCCTCCCTCGCGGTCCTGCGGCTCGCCGTGCGTCAGGGCCTGCGCGCGGGCGCCCGCCAGGGCCGCCTCGAGCTCCGCGATCCGGGCGTCGCGCTCGGTGATCTCGGCCGACAGGCGGTCCAGGGCGTCGTCGACCTCCGCCATGCGGTAGCCGCGCAGGGCGACGGGCAGCCGCAGCCGGTCGATGTCCGTCCGGGACAGCGGACGGTCGTACGGCAGCGGGTCGGCCAGCACCTCCGGCTGCGGCTCGGTGAGCCCGCCGCTCCGGCTGCCGCCGAGCAGCACGAGGGTGACCGCGGCGACCACGGCCACCATGGCGATCAGCAGAAACCAGAACACAGGCGTCTCCCCGGACCCGATGCGATTGCCCCGTCGTCCGGCAAGCCTATGTGGTCGGTCCGACAACAGACCCGCCCCTCCCAGCCCACCCCGGCGCCGTTGCACACGCCGCGCCACAGCCGGTTATCGTCCCAGGGCGGACGTCTAGCGAAGGAGTGAGCGCGTGCTGCGACTGGGATCACGGGAATTCGGCCCGTACGAGCCCGTCATCATGGCGATCGTCAACCGGACCCCCGACTCCTTCTACGACCAGGGCGCCACCTTCCAGGACGAGCCCGCCCTCACCCGGGTGGAGCAGGCCGTGGCCGAGGGTGCGGCGATCATCGACATCGGCGGGGTGAAGGCCGGTCCCGGCGAGGAGGTGACCGCCGAGGAGGAGGCGCGGCGGGTGGTGCCGTTCGTCGCGGAGGTGCGGCGCCGGCACCCGGACGTCGTGATCAGCGTGGACACCTGGCGGCACGAGGTCGGCGCCGCCGCCTGCGAGGCCGGGGCGGATCTGCTGAACGACGCGTGGGGCGGCGTCGACCCCAAGCTCGCCGAGGTCGCCGCCCGCCACGGCGCGGGCCTGGTCTGCACGCACGCGGGCGGGGTGCAGCCCCGCACCCGCCCGCACCGGATCGCGTACGACGACGTGATGGCCGACATCCTCCGCGTCACCCTGGGCCTCGCGGAGCGCGCGGTGGAGCTGGGTGTACGCAGGGACGGGATCCTCATCGACCCCGGCCACGACTTCGGCAAGAACACCCGGCACTCGCTGGAGGCCACCCGCCGGCTGCCGGAGATGGCGGCGACGGGCTGGCCGGTGCTGGTGTCGCTGTCGAACAAGGACTTCGTCGGGGAGACGCTGGACAAGCCGGTGAAGGAGCGCGTGCTGGGCACGCTCGCCACGACGGCGGTCTCCGCCTGGCTCGGCGCGCAGGTGTACCGCGTGCACGAGGTGGCGGAGACCCGCCAGGTCCTCGACATGGTGGCGTCGATCGCCGGCCACCGCCCCCCGGCAGTGGCCCGCCGCGGCCTGGCGTAACCCACCGGGCTCCACCACCCGCGGCCGGCGTGACCCGCCGGCCGCGGCCCGGCGTAACCGTCGGACGGAAAGGACCCTCAGATCCCCCGCCGCCCCCCGTCCGCCGCCTCCTTCGACACCAGCTGCACCGCCTCCTGCACGTCGTCCGTGACGTGGAACAGCTCCAGGTCCCGCTCCGACGCCTTGCCCTCGGCGATCACCGTCCGGCGGAGCCAGTCGACGAGCCCGCCCCAGTACTCCGTGCCGAACAGCACGATCGGGAAGCGGGTGACCTTGCGCGTCTGCACCAGGGTGAGCGCCTCGAAGAGCTCGTCCATCGTGCCCAGCCCGCCGGGCAGGACCACGAACCCCTCGGCGTACTTCACGAAGCACGTCTTGCGGACGAAGAAGTAGCGGAAGTTGACCCCGAGGTCGACGTACTGGTTGAGGCCCTGCTCGAAGGGCAGCTCGATGCCGAGGCCGACGGACAGCCCGCCCGCCTCCAGGGCCCCCTTGTTGGCGGCCTCCATCGCGCCCGGCCCGCCGCCGGTGATCACCGCGAAGCCGGCCTCGACCAGGGCCCGGCCGATCTCGACGCCGCGCGCGTAGTCGGGGGAGCCGGGGGCGGTGCGGGCGGAGCCGAAGACCGCGATGGCGGGCCCGACCTCGGCCAGCGCCCCGAAGCCCTCGACGAACTCCGCCTGCATCCGCAGCACCCGCCACGGATCCTCGTGGACGTACTCCGCCGACCGCTGCCTGGAGTCCAGCAGATGCTGGTCCATCGTGCCGCGCTGGATCCGGCTGCGGCGCCGCAGTACCGGGCCGATGCGCTGCTCGCGCGGGGGTTGTGTGCTGTCTGCCGACGACGCCATACGACGCGCTCCCTTCGGGCCGGTCCGCCGGGGACCGCCGTACGGGCGGGTCTCCGGGAGACTCCAGGAGATCCAGCCTAAATCGACAGCCAGCGCAGCAGCCGCTCCTCGCAGTCGAGGATCAGGGCCGTGTCCACATGTTCATCCCGCTTGTGCGCGTAGTTCGGATCGCCGGGGCCGTAGTTCACCGCGGGGACACCCAGCGCGCTGAAGCGGGCGACGTCCGTCCAGCCGAACTTGGGCCTCGGCTCGCCGCCGACCGCGTCGATGAACGCCCGCGCTGCGGGGTGCGACAGGCCCGGGAGGGCGCCCGGGGAGGAGTCGTCGACCTCCACCGCGCTGATCGGGCAGCCGGCGAAGAACTCGCGGACGTACTCCAGCGCCTCCTCCTCGCTGCGGTCGGGCGCGTAGCGGAAGTTGACGGTCACCGCACAGGCGTCGGGGATGACGTTCCCGGCGACGCCGCCGGCGATCCGGATCGCGTTGAGGCCCTCGCGGTACTCCAGGCCGTCGATGACCGCCCGCCGCTCCTCGTACGCCGCGAGCCGGGCCAGGATCGGCGCGGCGGCGTGGATGGCGTTGCTGCCCATCCAGCTGCGCGCCGAGTGCGCCCGCTCGCCGGAGGTGTGCAGCAGGACGCGCAGGGTGCCCTGGCAGCCGCCCTCGACCTGGCCGCTGGACGGCTCCAGCAGGACGGCGAAGTCGCCGGCGAGCCAGTCGGGGTGGTTCTCGGCGAGACGCTTCAGGCCGTTGAGGTCGGCGGCGACCTCCTCGTTGTCGTAGAAGACGAACGTCAGGTCGCGGTTGGGCTCCGGCAGCAGCGCGGCCAGGCGCAGCTGGAGGGCGACGCCGGACTTCATGTCGCTCGTGCCGCAGCCCCAGAGGATGCCGTCACCGTCAAGCCGGGAGGGGACGTTGTCCGCGATCGGCACGGTGTCCAGATGGCCGGCCAGCACCACGCGCTCCGCCCGGCCCAGGTCCGTACGGGCCACGACCGCGTCGCCGTCGCGGTCCACGCGCAGGTGCGGCAGCGCCCGCAGGGCGTGCTCGACGGCGTCCGCGAGGGGCTTCTCCCCACCGCTGACGGAGGGGATGTCCACCAGGCGCGCGGTGAGCCGCGCGGCGTCCAGGCTCAGGTCGAGTGCGGGGTGCTCCATACCCGCCGACCCTACCGGGCGATCTGCCCGCGCCTCCCCGACCGGGGGACCCGGACGCGGACAGGGGGCGCCGGGGAGGCTACCGTGGCGGCGTGGAAAAGCCCGTCCGCCGTCGTCGTCACCGCGCGCTGCTCGCGCTCGTGGTGCTGCTGGGGCTGGGCGGCTATCTGGTGATCCATCTCACCACGGGCGGCGGTGCCCCGCCCCGTTGCGTCGTCACCGACGCGGAGAGCGGCGAGACCCGCGAGTTCGACCCGGAGCAGACCGCCAACGCCGCCACGATCAGCGCGGTGGCCTCCGCCCGCGGCCTGCCGTCCCGGGCGGTGACGATCGCGCTGGCCACGGCGATGCAGGAGTCCGCGCTGCACAACATCCGGCACGGCGACCGGGATTCGCTCGGGCTGTTCCAGCAGCGGCCCTCGCAGGGCTGGGGTACGCGGGCGCAGATCCTCGATCCGGTCTACTCCGCCGGGAAGTTCTACGAGCATCTGGCGAAGGTCCGCGGTTACACCCGGCTGCCGCTGACCGTGGCGGCGCAGAAGGTGCAGCGCAGCGGCTTCCCGCAGGCGTACGCCAAGCACGAGCCGGCCGCGGCGCTGCTGGCGGCCGCCCTGACCGGCCGCGAGCAGGCCGCGCTCACCTGCACCACCGGGCCGGATTCGCAGCTCGCCGGGGATCCCGCGGATGTACGGGAGCGGCTGGCGCGGGAGTTCGGCAGGAAGCTGCTGGCGGCCGAACAGGACGCCGGGGGCGGCGGGCGCTCCGCGCAGGCCGCGACGGGCGGCCTGGTGACCGTGGCGCCGGGGCGCTCCGCGGAGGACGCGCCGCGCCGGGGCTGGGAGTTGGCGCACTGGGCGGTGGCCCACGCCACCGAACTCGGGCTCGCCGAAGTGGCGTTCGGGGACCGCGTGTGGTCCGCCGACGACTCGGGGAAGGGCTGGCGCAGGGCCGCGGAGACCTCCGCCGAGGTCAGAATCGTCACCGCCCAGTAGTGCGATCCGTCGCCCAGCCGGGCTAACCGGATCGCGTGCGGTCCGCGGCCGTCCGGAGTTCTGGGAAACCGCTCGCCACGGCCCCAACCCTCCGCGAACCCGCAGGTCTTGGCGCCGCTGGAGGGAGCGGCCAGGGGTCCGTTTTTGCCGGGTTTCTGCTGAAACCGATTATGCGACGCATTACCAACTCTTTACCCGGGCGGACCGCAACCTTCCGCCGCATCACGCGGTAGTCACTGCGTCCGCACGGCGGGCAAGAGCAGGACCACGGATCGCAACGAAGGAGCACCATGTCTCTCCCCCTCTCGCGTCGGATCGCCCGGGCCGCGCTGATCGTCGCCGCCGGTGGCGCCTCCGTCGTCGGTGCCGCCGGCGCCGCGAGCGCCGCCCCGAACGTGGGCGGGCTGAACCCCGAGGCGCTGACCGGCACCGCCGCGACCGCGACCGACGTGGCCGGCACGACCCTGCTGCCGACCGCCACGCAGACCGCGGGCTCCGTCGTCGACACCGCCACGAAGAGCGGTGTCCCCGCCGCCCAGGGCGTCGCCGGCAACGCGGCCGCCGCCGCCCAGGGCGCGCTGGCCAAGGCCCCGCTGCAGGGCGGTCTGCCGATCGGCTGATCCGCGCCGTGAACGCGAGGGCCCGGTGAGCGTGCGCTCCCGGGCCCTGCGTGTTACGCGTGCACGGCCGCGTGCACGGCTCAGGCGAGCCGCCGTACCGCTTCCTCGACGCGCTCGTCCGTCGCCGTGAAGGCGATCCGTACGAACTCCTTGCCCGCCGCGCCGTAGAACTCGCCCGGGGCGACCAGGATCCCGGCCCGGGACAGCCAGTCGACCGTCTCCCAGCAGGGCTCGCCCCGCGTCGCCCACAGGTACAGCGACGCCTCGCTGTGCTCGATGCGGAAGCCGGCCGCCGTGAACGCGTCGCGCAGCGCCGCGCGGCGGCGGGCGTAGCGTTCGCGCTGCTCGTCGACGTGCGCCCGGTCGCCCAGCGCCGCGATCATCGCCGCCTGCACCGGGTACGGGACCATCATCCCGGTGTGCTTGCGGATGCCCAGCAGCTCCTTGACCAGCGCGGCGTCGCCCGCGAGGTAGGCCCCCCGGTAGCCCGCGAAGTTGGAGCGCTTGGAGAGCGAGTGCACCGCGATCAGCCCGTCGTGCGAGCCGCCGCTCACCGACGGGTGCAGCACGGACACCGGCTCGACGTCCCAGCCCAGCTCGATGTAGCACTCGTCGGAGAAGACGAGGATTCCGTGCGTACGGGCCCAGTCCACGATCCGCTTCAGCTCGGCGGCGTCCAGCGTGCGGCCGGTGGGGTTGGACGGGGTGTTGAGCCAGAGCAGCTTCACCCGGGACGGGTCGAGGTCGGCGACCGGGTCGACATAGGTGACCGGCTCGGCGCGCGCGACGAGCGCGCCGATCTCGTACGTCGGATACGCCAGCTCCGGGTACGCCACCTGGTCGCCCGGCTCCAGCCCGAGCAGCGTGGGCAGCCAGCCGACCAGCTCCTTGGAGCCGATGAGCGGCATCGTGGCGGACGGCTCGACGCTCACGCCCAGCCGGCGCGCGAACCAGCCGGCCATCGCCTCGCGCAGCTCGGCCGTGCCCCAGGCGAAGGGGTAGCCGGGGCTGTCGGAGTTCTCCGCGAGCGCGGCCCGCACCAGGTCCGGCACGGGGTCGACGGGGGTGCCGACGGACAGGTCGACGATGCCGCCGGGGTGGGCGGCGGCGGCCGCCTTGTAGGGCTCCAGCCGGTCCCAGGGGAAGACGGGCAGCCGCTCGGACACGGGACGCACGAGGGTTCCTTTCTCAGCAAACGTCTCAGCAAACGGACACGGTCCCCGGGCGGGAGCAGCGGTGCTCCCGCCCGGGGACCGGACGGCGGCGGACGGTCGGGCGGACCGTCAGTTCACTCGCTGTGCTCCATGGGAGGCAGCGCGGCGATGAACGGGTGGTCCCGCTCGATCAGGCCGAGCTTGGAGGCACCACCGGGCGAACCGAGCTCGTCGAAGAACTCGACGTTCGCCTTGTAGTACTCCTTCCACTCCTCCGGAGTGTCATCCTCGTAGAAAATCGCCTCGACCGGGCAGACCGGCTCGCAGGCACCGCAGTCGACGCATTCGTCCGGGTGGATGTACAAGGACCGCTGGCCCTCGTAGATGCAGTCGACGGGGCACTCCTCGATGCAGGCCTTGTCCTTGAGGTCCACACAAGGCTCTGCGATGACGTAGGTCACGCTGTTGTTCCTCCTCGATAGGGCGCGGCGTCCCTTTTGGGACTGCGCCGCGGGCGCGCGGGAGCGCGGCGTCGTCGATGCCCGCGTCTAGTATCTCCGCTTCGGGGCAAGGAACGAACAGGAGGGGCGGGGAACGCTGTGGAATTCACCACTGGAGCCCGGCTGGAAGTCCGGATCAACCCTTCTGACGTGGGAAAACGCGTTTCGGTTCGAAGGCTGACCGGTTCGGCCGAGCCCGGCGCGCGGTTCACGGACGCCGTCGGCGTGCTCACATCGTGGGACGCGGGCGTCCTCGTCCTCACCAGGCGGAACGGGGAGACCGTCCGTATCGCGGAGTCCTCCGTGGTGGCGGCGAAGGTGGTGCCCGCGGCGCCCGCGCGGCGCCCCGGACCGGCCGCCTCGGTGGCGGAGCTGACCGCGGTCGCGGCGCGCGGCTGGCCGGCGGTGGAGAACGAGCCGCTCGGCGGGTGGACGCTGCGGGCGTCGGGCGGGTTCACCCGGCGGGCGAACTCGGTGCTGGCCGCGGGCGACCCCCAGATGCCGCTGGACGCGGCGCTGGCGCGGGCCCGGGAGTGGTACGGGGCGCGGGGGCTGCCGCTGTTCGTGCAGCTCACCACGGGTGCCGTGGGGGCCCATGAGGCGCTGGCCGCCGAACTCGACGCACGGGGGTGGGGCGTCGAGGCGGCCGCCGACGTGCAGATCGCCGGGCTGGCGCCGGTCGCGGACCGGCCGTCGGAGGGCGTCGAGCTGTCCCGTACGGCGGACGCGGCCTGGTACGGGCTCTACCACCGGGCGGGGTCCGTCTCCCCCGAGGCGGAGCGGGTGCTGCACGGCGGGCCGTCGGTCTGGTTCGCGACGGTCCCGGGCACGGGCGGCGGGCCCGCCGCGATCGGGCGGTGCGTGGTGGACGGGCGCTGGGCGGGCTTCGCGGCCGTGGAGGTGGCGCCGGAGCACCGGCGGCGCGGACTGGCCACCCGGGTGATGGCCGCGCTCGCGGCGCGGGCACTGGACGAGGGCGCTTCGGCGGCGTATCTCCAGGTGGAGCCGGACAATGGTGGAGCACGTGCCCTGTACGCGGGTATGGGCTTCACGACACACCACAGCTACCACTACCGCCGCGATCCGGTGCCGGGCTGAGTCTCCGGCCGCCGGGATGGAGAACAGGCCGCCAGTGACCGACGACTCGCGCCGCGCCTTCGCCGAGGCGGCCCGGGAGGACCGCCCCGACCTGGCCCTGCTGTGTCTCCTGCTGGCCACCGAGGCGGATCCGGGGCTGGACGGGCACGGCATGGACGAGGCGCAGATCGAGCTGGACCGGCTGGCCGGGCTGCTGCCGTTCCGGCCCGGGGGGCCGGCGGGCTGGGCGCGGGCTACGGCGGACCTGCTCGGCGAGCGGCACGGCTTCCACGGCACGCCGGGCGACTACCGGCGGCTCGAGTCGTCCCTGCTGCACGAGGTGCTGCGGCGGCGGCGCGGGCTGCCAATCCTGCTGTCCGTCGTCTGGATGGAGGTGGCCCGCCGGGCCGGGGCGCCCGTGTACGGCGTGGCGCTGCCGGGTCACTTCGTCGTCGGGTTCGGGGATCCGCGGGGTACGGACGGTCCGGTCCTCGTGGACCCGTTCGACGGCGGGCGGCCGCTGTCGTCGGCGGACACGGAGCTGCTCGTCCTGGGGGCGACGGGTCGCCCCCTCACCCCCTCGATGCTCACCCCGGCCGACCCGCTGGACATCGTCCTGCGGATCCTGAACAACATCCGCGCCTGGGCCTCGTCCCGCCCGGAACGCTCCGACGTCCAGCTCTGGGCGGTGGAACTCTCCCTCCTCCTCCCGGCCCACCCGGCCCGCCTCCGCTTCGAACGCGCGCAACTGCTGGTGGACCGCGGCGACTTCGCGCACGGCGCGGCGGAGATGGAGGAGTACGCGCGCGTCGTGTCGCAGGTGGACCCGAACGCGGCGGAGATCATCCGCGACCAGGCCCGCGCGGCGCGCTCCCGCCTCAACTAGCGCCTCGCGGCTCCTTCGGGTGGTCGTATGGGGCTCCGCCCCATCCCCCGGAGCGGCAGCCGCCACACTTCGGGCTCCGCCCACGCGGGCTGCACCGCCCCTCGCCCCCCGCCGGCGCCTACGGCGCGCTTCGGGCTCCGCCCGAAGTCCTCAAACGCCGGACGGGCTGAAAAGGGCACCGCCCAAGCGGCGGGCTCCACCGCACCTCACCCCCCGCCGGCGCCTACGGCGCACTTCGGGCTCCGCCCGAAGTCCTCAAACGCCGGACGGGCTGAAAGGGGCGCCGTCCACCAGGGGCAGGGGCGAAGGACGTATCCCAGCCTGTCCGGCGTTTGAGGACTCCGGCCGGAGGCCGGATGCGCGTCAGCCGACGCAACGGGACCTCAAGCCCGTCCGGCGCTTGAGGACGAGGCGCGCAGCGCCGACAAGCCAGCGACCAGGCAACACCGCGGAGGGCCCGCAACCAGCCCGTCCGGCGTTTGAGGACTCCGGCCGGAGGCCGGATGCGCGTCAGCCGACGTAACGCGACCTCAAGCCCGTCCGGCGTCTGAGGACGAGGCACGCAGCGCCGACAGAACGGCGACCAGGCAACACCGCGGAGGGCCCGCAACCAGCCTGTCCGGCGTTTGAGGACTCCGGCCGGAGGCCGGATGCGCGTCAGCCGGCGCAACGGGACCTGAAGCCCGTCCGGCGTTTGAGGACGAGGCGCGCAGCGCCGACAGAACGGTGAGCAGGCAACACCGCGGAGGGCCCGCAACCAGCCCGGCCGGCGTTTGAGGCCGAGCGCCGTCCAGGCGCGAGACGCGGGCGCAGCCCGCAAAGGGGGACCGGGGGCGCAGCCCCCGCAGCGGGGGGTGAGGGCCGCCCCGGACAGCCCAGAGACCCGCGCTCGGTGTAACCGGGGTGTGAGCGCGGGTCTACCACTGGGCTCGGGTCAACGGGCGTCAGTGGCGTCCTCAGGGGTGGCGGAGGCCTCCTCCGCAGCGGCAGCCGGAGCAGCCTCGGCCGAGGCATCCGTCGCCGCCACATCGTCCGCGACCTCGGCGGAAGCCGAAGCCGCAGCCGCGTCCTCCTCGAGCGCGACAAGCGCCTTGTCGAGGATGATGTCCTCGTCCCGCGCCTCGGTCGTCGGGTCCTCCGGGAAGTGGCAGGCGGTCAGATGCCCGGCCCGGTTCCCACTGATCTGCACGAGCGGCGGCTCCTGCGTCGCACACACGTCCTGCGCCTTCCAGCACCGCGTGCGGAACCGGCACCCCGACGGCGGGTTGACCGGCGAGGGCACGTCGCCCGCGAGGCGGATCCGCTCGCGGTCGCCGTCGCCGCCGTCCCCGAGGTCCGCCTCGGGCACCGCGGAGAGCAGCGCGTGCGTGTACGGGTGACGCGGCCGGTTGTAGATCTCGTCCCGGTCGCCGATCTCGACGATCTTGCCGAGGTACATCACCGCGACGCGCTGCGAGAAGTGCCGCACGATCGCCAGGTCGTGGGCGATGAAGACGAACGCGATGCCCAGATCCCGCTGCAGGTCCTGGAGCAGGTTGACCACCTGCGCCTGGATGGACACGTCGAGCGCGGAGACCGGCTCGTCGGCGATGATCAGCTTCGGCTCGAGCGCCAGCGCGCGGGCCACACCGATGCGCTGCCGCTGACCGCCCGAGAACTCGTGCGGGAAGCGGTTGTAGTGCTCGGGGTTGAGGCCGACGATCTCGAGCAGCTCCCGCACCCGGGCCTCGCGGCCACCGGGCGGGTTGATCTCGTTGATCTCCATCGGGCCCTTGATGATCGAGCCCACCGTCTGCCGCGGGTTCAGCGACGAGTACGGGTCCTGGAAGATCATCTGGATCTCGGACCGGATCGGCGCGAGCTCCTTGCGCTTGGCCTTGGTGATGTCCTGCCCGCGGTACGTGATCCGCCCGCCGGTCGGCTCGAGCAGCCGGGTCAGCAGCCGGCCCGTGGTCGACTTGCCGCAGCCCGACTCACCGACCAGACCGAGGCTCTCGCCGGCGTGGACCGTGAGGTCGACACCGTCGACGGCCTGCACGGACCCGACGCGGCGCTTGATCGGGAAACCGCCCATGATCGGGAAGTGCTTGGTGAGCCCTCGCGCGACCAGGAGCTCCTCGCCCTGGGGCGCGGATTCCGTCCGGGGCGTGGGGAGAGTGAGTTCTTCGCTCATGATGTGACTGGCTCCCTAGCCCAGACGGGGCTTGATCTGCTCGATGAAGATGGACTGCTTCTGGTCCGCGGTCAGGTGGCACGCCGCGGAACGGCCCTCGGGGAGCGCCGGACGGTCGCCACTGCACCGACCGCCGTTCACCTCGGCGGTGAACCCGCAGCGCGGGTGGAACGGGCAGCCCGAGGGCGGGTTCAGAAGCGAGGGCGGGGTGCCCTTGATCGGCGTCAGCGGGACGTTGACGTCCGAGTTCAGCCGGGGCATGGAGCTCAGCAGACCCCAGGTGTACGGGTGCTGGGGGTGCCGCAGCACCTCGTCCGTGCTGCCGCGCTCGATGGCCCGGCCCGCGTACATCACCAGGATGTCGTCGGCGACCTTGGAGATCACGCCGAGGTCGTGGGTGATGAAGATGATCGCGGAGCCGAACTCCTGCTGCAGGTCCTTGAGCAGGTCGAGGATCTGCGCCTGGACGGTCACGTCGAGGGCGGTGGTCGGCTCGTCCGCGATCAGCAGGTCGGGGTTGCAGACCAGGGCCATGGCGATCATGGCGCGCTGGCGCATACCGCCGGAGAACTGGTGCGGATAGTCGTTGGCCCGCAGCTTCGGGTTGGGGATACCGACCTTCTCCAGCATCTCGACCGCGCGGGCGTGGGCCTCGCGCTTGGAGCAGCCCGTGTGCTTGCGGTACGGCTCCGCGATCTGCCGGCCCACCGTGTAGTACGGCGACAGCGCGGTCAGCGGGTCCTGGAAGATCATCGCCATCTTGTTGCCGCGCAGCCGCTCCAGGCGGCGTTCGCGGGCGCCGATGAGCTCCTCGCCCTCGAGCTGGATGGAGCCCTCGACGGTGGTGAACATCGGGTTGTGCAGGCCGAGGACCGTCAGGTTGGTGACGGACTTGCCGGAGCCCGACTCGCCCACGATGCCCAGCGTCTTGCCGCGCTCGATGTCGAAGGAGAGACCGTCGACGGCCTTGACGAGCCCGTCCTCGGTGGAGAACCGGACACGAAGATCGCGAACGGAGAGGAAGGCGCCGGACTCCGCCGGGGCGCTGCTGTCCGCTTCCTTGGTCAGGGTGGTCACGTGCGGTTCTCCTAGGCCAGACGTACGCGCGGGTCGATGAACGCGTACGCCGCGTCGACGAGGATGTTCATCAAGATGATCATGAAGGACGCGAAGAGCAGGATGCCCATCAGCATCGGCAGGTCGGCGGTGAGGACGGAGCGTACCGAGAGTTCACCGATGCCGTGCAGGTTGAAGGTGTACTCCGTGATGATCGCGCCGCCGAGCACGGATCCCAGGTCGATGCCGAGGATGGTGACGATGGGGATCAGGGCGCCACGCCAGGCGTAGCGGAAGAACACCGTCCGCCCCGACATACCCTTCGCTTTCGCCGTACGGACATGGTCCTCGGAGAGCTGCTCCACCATCGTGGAGCGGGCCATACGGGTGTAGTTGGCGGTGAAGATCGTCGCCAGCACCAGCCAGGGGAGAAGCAGCCCCATGAACCACTCGTAGGGGTTCTCCGTGAACGGGACGTACTCGGGGCGTCTCATGATCGGGTTGTTGTAGACCAGTAGCGCCAGGAACAGCGGGCCCACGAAGTAGATCTGCAGCGAGCTGATGATCAGGGAGCTGCCGGAGAAGACCTTGTCGATCGGCTTGCCACGCCGCCAGGCGGCGATCATGCCGGCTCCGATGCCGACCACCAGGAAGACGACGGTGGACCCGATGGCCAGGGAGAAGGTGGTGGGGAACCGGTCCAGGATCAGGTCCAGCACGGACACCTGGTGCACGAAGGAGTACCCGAGGCACGGCGCCGGGCAGTCACCGACCGCGAAGGTCCGGCCGGCGAAGATGCCCGTCAGGTAGTGCCAGTACTGCTCCGGGATGGACTGGTCGAGACCCAGGTTGTGGCGGATGATCTCCAGGTTCTCGGGGGTGCACTTCTCACCGCAGGAGATTGCCGCCGGGTCGCGGGGCACTGCGAAGAAAAGGAAGAACGTGACAAAGCTGATGATCAGCAGGATGAGGACGGCGCCGAATGTCCGGCGGACCAAAAAACGCAGCATGGCAGTGGCAGCTCTCGAGGACAGCGGCGACGGTGGAAGGTGCGCGGTGCACCCGCCGATCGGGCGGTTGCACCGCGCACCGTTGGCAGTGGTACTACCTGCCGATTACTTGACGTACAGCTTGCGCGGGTCGATCTCACCGATCACGTCGTCGTAGACGGCGCCACCGACGTTCGAGCCCCACATCTGAACCTGCTTGTAGTACGCCACCGGGATGTTCGAGACGACATCCTTGACGATGTACTGCGCGAGCTTGTTCCACTCCTTGGCGGCCTCCGCCGGGTCCGTGATCAGGTTGATCCGGTCGATCTCGGAGTTGACCTTGGGGTCGTTGATGTGCGCGTAGTTCGACGCACCGTCCTGGATCTGGCGACCGTCGTACAGCGGCGGGATCACGGTGCTGGCGGACGGCCAGTCGGCACCCCAGGCGGTCGGGTAGATGTCGAACGAGTTCTTCACCAGGGAGACCTGGTCGTAGTAGGTGTCAGCGGCCAGCTCCTTGCGCTGGACGTCGAAACCGGCCTTCTTCAGCGCGTCCTCGTAGGCGGCGGAGTACTGCTGCGCCTGCGGGGTGTTGCCGTAGGCCATGGTCAGCTTGGTGCCGACCGCGTTGGCCTCCTCGAGGAGGGACTTGGCCTTCTCGATGTCACCGAGCGGGTTCTTCAGCTTGCCGAAGGGGTCGAAGCCCTCTTCGTAGCCGGCCACGGTGGGGCTGACCAGACCACCGGCGAGGTCCATGACCTTCGGGCCGCCGAAGGCGGTCTGGAAGGCCTTGATCGGCAGCGCGTAGGCGATCGCCTGGCGGACCTTGACGTCCTTGACGCGGTCCATGTTGATGTTCAGCTGACCCACGTACGGCTGGACGCCGGGGATGGAACGGGCCTTGGCGCCGGCGTTCTTGTCCAGCTCCTGCAGCTGCGCACCGGTGATCGAGTTGGAGAACGTCGCGATGTTCTTGTCCGCGCCGTTGTCAGCGATCACACGCTTGCCGTAGGTCTCCTCGGAGACACCCAGCTCGATGTTGAAGGAGTCCGGGTAGGCGTTCCGCGTGACGTCGGTCTTCGGGTCCCACTGGTCGTTGCGGACCAGCTTCATGGACTTGCCGGTCTGCTGCGACTCGATCTTGTACGGACCCGACGTCATCGGGTTCTTGTCGTACTTCTCCTTCGTGTCCTTCGCCGCGGACACCATCGCGTAGCCGGGCATGGCCAGCGCGTACGGGAAGTCCGGGTGCGGGGTCTTGAAGGTGAAGGTGATCGTCTTGTCGTCCGGCGTCGCGAGGATGCTGTCCGGCAGGTGCTTGCCCTTGTACGGGCCGCCCGGCAGCAGCTTGCGGTAGTCCGTGCCCGGGACGTCCGCGAGCCAGGCCTGGATGTACGTCGGACCCTGGTTGACGAAGTCCGCGAACTGACGCTCAAAGGTGTGCCGGACGTCCTTGGACGTGATGTCCGTGCCGTCGGCCCACTTGATGCCGTCCTTGAGCGTGTACTTCCAGGTCTTGCCGCCGTCGGTGGTCTGGCCGCTGTCGGTGGCGAGGTCGCCCACGACGGTCTGCTTGCCATCGACGTTCTTGTAGCCGGTCAGACCGCGGTGGATCAGACGGGACAGCGCGCCCTCGTCCGCCACGTAGATCTGGGCCGGGTCGAGGTGCGCCCAGGGGTCGCGCTGCAGCATGATGATCTCGCCGCCGGTCTTGGCGCCCTTGATCTCCGGAGCGGGGCCGGTCGAGGCGGCGGCGTCGCCGAACTCGATCTGCGCCTGCTGCTTCTCCGCAGCCTTCTTGTCCGCGGCCTTGTCGGCCTCGTTCTCCTTGCTACCGCCACCGCTGCTGCAGCCGGTGAGGGCTATCGCCCCGGCCGCGAGCGCCGCCACGATGGCGTGCGTCCGTGCAACCCTGATGGTCACTGTGGTCCACCCTGTCTGTCGGTGTTCGCTTTGAACGTTGCGTGCTATTCCGTTTGCCGTGGCGGCCGGGGCCTGGCGGCGGTACGGACCGTCAGCGTGCCGTCTTCGGGTCGAAGGCGTCGCGGACGGAATCCCCGAGGAGGTTGAAGGCGACCACGAAGACCACCATCGCCAGACCCGGGAAGAACATGTAGGTGATGTCGTTCTGGTAGACGTCCGCGGCCTTGGCGAACATCAGGCCCCAGTCCGGGGTCGGCTCGATGAAGCCGACGCCGAGGTAGGAGAGGCCGGCCGCGGTCGTCACGATGCCGGGCAGCTCGTAGGTGCCCTGGACCAGGATCGGCGTGACCAGGTTGGGCAGCAGCTCCTTGCGGATGATCCGCCAGTTCGAGGCGCCGCTGACCCGCGCCGCCTCCACGAACTCGCGTTCGCGCAGGGAGAGGGCGACACCTCGGACGATGCGCGCCATCCGCTGCCAGCCCAGCACCCAGAGCACGGTGATCATCGCGGTGACGCGGATGTACGTGGGGGTGGCGTCCGTGGGATCCACGAAGAGCGCCGTGATGATCGGCATGAAGGCGACGAAGAACAGCTGGCCCGGGAAGGCGAGCAGCAGGTCGATCGTCCGGCTGATGAGCGTGTCCGTGCGGCCGCCGATGTAACCGGCCGCGACGCCCAGGAGCACACCGGTGATCACGACGAGGATGCTCACGCCGAAGGCGATGCTCAGCGAGGTCCGGATGCCGTAGATCAGCTTGGTGAAGACGTCATAGCCGTTGCCCGGCTCGAGACCGAACCAGAACTCGCTGCTCATGCCGCCGTTCGGCTGGATCGGGTAGCCGTAGTCGTCGAACAGCTCGGGCTTCCCGGTGCCGGAGTTGTACTGGGTGTACGGCGACTTCCCGTACGCCCAGGAGATCACAGGCGCGCAGATGGCGATCAGCAGGAAGAAACCGACCACATAGGCCGATATGACCCCCGTGCGGTCGCGCTTGAAGCGCAGCCACATGAGCTGACCGGGCGATCGGCCCACCAACTCCTGCGACTTCGCCTCAGTAGTCTCCGACGCCTCCGTTGGCTCCAACTCGGAGGTCTCGGACCCAGCGGCCGGAGCCTGGGGTTCACTCGTCATGGGGTTTGCTCCTGGAACCGTTCTCTGGCGCAGCCTTGTTGTATGTGCTGCGGGATGTCCGGACTTTCGCAATCGATTCATCCCCCAGTCAAGGGGGAGACGGGGGAAGTTGTGGCCTCCACACGCATCTTGAGCGGATGTTTTGCAGATTGAGGTCCGCACGTGCTTGACAGTGATCCACCCGGACGGACATGCCGGACAATTAGCCATCTAGCTCGTTAACAAGTCCGCAACTCGTCTGTCGCATCACCGATATACGAACGCGCCACTCTGATGAACGTACGGCCGTGCGGGTGCCGTCATCCGGCCGGGGCGTCCCTGGACACCCCGGCCGGCCCGCGCCCGGGTGCGGGGCCCCGGACTCTTGTCGTCCCCCCGGGAGAGGTGTAGACCTGATTTCCGGATGTGCCCACAAGGCGCACCTTTCACGACGGCACCGGGGGCCGGGCGATCATGATCGAGGGACACGTACTCAGCCGTGGCGTGCGCGTCTGCGGCAGCCTCATCTGTGCGCTGCTGGCGCTGCTGACACTGATCTGGATCGGCCGCGACGTCACGGTCGCGGACAGCGTCTCCGACCTGTGGTGGTCCTGGGCCGGGCTCCCCCGCGACGGCGGCGACAGCGTCCCGGTCAGCTCCCTGTACGACCCGGCGCTCGTCCTGGTCTACGTCGTGGCCGCAGCGACGGCCCTGCGCTCCCCCTCGGCGGCCGGCGTCCTCGGCTGCGCCGCCCTGGTCACCGTCGCCCTGCGCGCGCCCGGACTGTGGACGCTCAACGCCGACTGGCTGCAGCAGTTCGACGGCCTGGACAGCGAGTTGCGCAACCGGGCCCTGCTCGCCTCGGGTATCGCAGTCACCCTGGGCGCCATCCTGCTGATCGCCGTCGCCGCCGGGCGCCGGCCCGCCGAGTCGGACGCCGGCTACGGCCTGCTCTCCCCCGACGAGCAGCCGCCCCCGCCGCCCGGCGACGCGGCCGCCTTCGTGGCGTCGTTCTTCCTGTGGCTCGCGGCCGTCGGCATCGGCGGCTGGGCCGTGCACGACGCCCTGGACGCGGGCTGGAGCGCGTACTGGCGGCAGCTCACCGGCGAGGGCACCCTGTCCGCCGTACTGGAACCCCCGCCCGCGTACGGGCAGTGGTTCACGGTCGCGCTGTGCCTGTGCGCCTCCGTCGCCGCGCTGCTGCGCGCCCCCCTGTCCCGGCCGATGGGCATGACGGCCAGCGCCCTGGTGCTGGGCCTGGGTGCGGCGGACGTCTCGCGGCATCTGAAGGCCGAGGTCTTCCAGGACTTCGGATCGCTGCCCACCGAGCGGATGCTGGACGTGATCACGGCCCTGACGCTGCTCCTGGCGGGCTTCACCGCGCTGTGGGCGCTGGCCGGACAGGGTGAGGAGGACCCCATGACGGAGCCCCTGACCGGGTGGCAGACGCCGACCTCCACTCCGCCCAACTGGTAATCTTCAGCGGCCTGTTGGGCCTGCGCCCCCTCCTACGCCCCTGTGCGCCTGAAAATGCGCGAGCACGGATAGTTATGATGCGTAGCGCTCCGTGGGTATGAAGCTTGGGGTTGTCGTCCGTCTGGGAGGTGAGCCGCGTGGCGCTGTCGATCTCGCTTGTGCTGCTGCTGGCGATCGTGGTCGTCATGCTCATCAAGAAGGCCGGGCTCAACGCCGGCCACGCAGTGGTCTGCATGCTGCTCGGGTTCTATCTGGCCGGGTCGTCGATCGCGCCCACGGTCCAGGAGACCGTGGCCGGCGTGACCAAGATGATCAGCAGCATCACGTTCTGACAGCGGCGCCGGGGACCCCCGGCCGGCACCCCGCCGATACGTCCGGACGGACCCGTCCGGCGGATCAGCCGTACGCACAGGCCATAAGGTGACGGCATGAGCTCAACGCTGCCCGGGCGCCGCATGCTGCTGGTCCACGCGCACCCCGACGACGAGTCGATCAACAACGGCGCCACCATGGCCCGCTATGCCGGCGAGGGGGCGCACGTCGCCCTCGTGACCTGCACGCTCGGCGAGGAGGGCGAGGTGATCCCGCCCGAGCTGGCGCATCTGGCCCCGGACCGGGAGGACCGGCTCGGCGAGCACCGGATCGGCGAGCTGGCGGCGGCGATGCGCGAGCTCGGCGTCAGCGACCACCGCTTCCTGGGCGGCCCCGGCCGCTACCGGGACTCCGGGATGATGGGCGTCCCGCAGAACGACGCCCCCGGCTGCTTCTGGCAGGCGGACCTGGACGAGGCCGCCGGGTATCTGGCGGACGTGATCCGCGAGGTACGCCCGCAGGTGCTCGTCACGTACGACGAGAACGGCGGCTACGGCCACCCCGACCACATCCAGGCGCACCGGGTCGCGATGCGCGCGGTGGAGCTGACGGCGGACGAGCCCTGGGCCGTACGCAAGGTGTACTGGAACTGCATGCCCCGCTCGCTGGTGCAGGCCGGCTTCGACCAGCTCCACGCGGCCGGGAAGGAGTCCGGGTTCCCGGGCATCGCCTCCGCCGAGGACGTGCCCGGCGTGGTGGACGACGCGCTGGTGACGGCCGAGATCGACGCCGGCCCGTACGCCGGGGCCAAGACCGCGGCGATGAAGGCGCACGCCAGCCAGATCGCCGTGGACGGCCCCTTCTTCGCCCTCTCCAACGAGCTGGCGCAGCCCCTGTTCGGCACCGAGCACTACCGCCTGGTGCGCGGCGCCTCCGGTGCCCCGGCGGGAGAGTGGGAGACGGACCTCTTCGCGGGAGTGGACGCGTGACGGCACCCCGGCTGCTGACCCTCCTCGGCCTGACGGCGCTCGGCGTGCTGGCGGGTGTGGCGGGCGCGCTCGTCCAAGCGGCCTGGTTCCCGGGCGGTTTGCTGCTGTCCGTCGCCGCGATCGGCGGGCTCTGCCTCGGCGGGGTCCGGGCACTCGGCACGCGCGGCGGCGGCTTCGCCCCCGCCGGCGGCTGGCTGCTGGCCGTGATGCTGCTGCTGACGACCCGGCCGGAGGGCGACTTCCTGTTCGGGGCGGGGGCCGGTTCGTACGCCTTCCTGCTCGGCGGTATCGTCGCCGCTGTGATCTGCACCACCCTGCCGCAGGTACCGCGACCTGCGCCGGAATCCGTCCGACTCGCGAAGTGACGTGGGCAGTTGGCGTGATCCGGCCCTTGTGCGGACATGACCGAAGCCGCGCTCCGGACTTCCGGAACCGCGCCGCCAAGTAAGGTGGTGCGCGCCGCCGAGCACCCCGCGCTTGCCTGACGGGGCTGCGGAGCCGATCAGGAGACTTGCTTTGAGCCGAGAAGCTGACAGTCCGTCGACCGGGCCCGAAGGGCGCGGCGACACCGCGTACCCGTCCGGAACGCCGCCCCTGCCGACTCGGGGGGCGCAGCGTGAGGGCGGCCTGCCGCCGGCCGCGGCCGCGGACGACGGCCCCCGGACCGAGACCACGCTGACGACCCGGATCCGCATCAACATCCCGGGCTCACGGCCGATTCCGCCCGTGGTGGTGCGTACACCCGTCGACGGTGCCGGGGGTGCCACCGGCGAGGAGGCGGCGGAGCCCGCGGTCGCGGGCGCGCAGAGCGCCGTCGCGTCGGTGGGGGGCGGGGGCGGTCCGCACCCCGCGGGTCCGGGCGGTTCGTCCGGCCCGACCGGTTCATCCGGTCCGTCTGGTTCGTCCGGTTCGTCCGGCAACGAGAAGGCCAGCGACTGGTTCGCCCCGCGCAAGCCCTCCGCGCCGCAGCCCGCCGTGCCCCCGGCGCCACCCGCCGGACCCGCCGGCCCCTCGGGTCCGCCGCCGGTGCGCGACTCGGTGCCGCCCCCGCCGTTCGGGGCGGAGCCGGCGGACGACGAGCCGCGCGACGCCGCCCCGCCGTTCGGCATGCCGCAGGACACGCCTCCGGCGGACGACCCGTCGACGATGCAGATGCCCGCGGTACGGACCGACGGCCACGGTTTCGCCGCCGGCAACCCGGCCAACGCCTCCCCCGTACGCCCGACACCTCCCGGTGGTCCGGCACCGGTCGGCCCGCCGCCCGGCGTCCCGGCCGGGCCCACGGCCGGCCCCACCACCGGCAGCTTCAACCTCGCCCCGCCTGCCGCCCCCGCGGGCATGCCGCCCGCCTCCGGCGGTCCCGCCGGTCCGCCGGCGATGCCGCCCGTCGCGCCGCTGGGCGCGGGCGCGCCCCCGGCCCCCTCGCCGTTCGCCGCCGAGGCGCAGGCGCCCGGCTTCATGCCGCCGCCGGCCGCTCCCGCCCAGGGCCTGGGCGGGGCACCCGGCCAGGGCGCGCCCGCCGACCCGTACGCCTATGTCTACGACGGTGACGACGGCGACGACCGGACGGAGCGCCGCGGCCCGAACCGCAGGAAGCTGGCCGTCCTGGCCGGCGGTACGGTGCTGGGTCTGCTGGCCGCCGCGTACGGCGTCGGCCTGGTGCTGAACCACGCCGACGTCCCGAACGGGACCACCGTGCTGGGCGTCGACATCGGCGGCAGCACCCGCGACGAGGCCGTCGCCAAGCTCGACGAGTCGCTGGGCGACCGGCTGAGCGCCCCGCTGAAGCTGCGTGTCGGCGACGCCGAGGAGCAGCTCAAGCCGGAGACCGCGGGCCTGGAGATGGACACGGCGGCGACGGTCCGCGCGGCCACCGGCAGCGACTACAACCCGGTGTCCGTGATCGGTTCGCTCTTCGGCGGCTCGCGGGTGATCGAGCCGGTCATGTCCGACGACCAGGACAAGCTGCGTGCCGCGCTGGAGAGCCTGGCGGCCTCCACCGGCGGTGGCCGCGCCACCGACGGCATGATCAAGTTCGAGGCGGGCAAGGCCGTCAGGATCGAGGGCAAGCCCTCCAAGGGTCTCGACGTCGACAAGTCGATGGCACTGGTCCAGGACGCCTTCGACGCCCGCGCGGCCGGCGGCCCCGACCAGGTGGTCGAGCTGCCGGTGACGACGCAGGAGCCGAAGGTCACGGACGCGGAGTTCGAACGGGCCCTCGGTGCCGAGGCGAAGCTCTTCATGTCGGCCAACGTGAAGGTCAAGGCGGGCGGTCAGGAGATCGAGTTCAGCCCGCAGCGCTCCCTGCCGAAGTTCCTCGCGCTGGTACCCAGCCCCGAGGGCAAGCTCGTCCCGTACATCGACCTCAAGGCGCTGAAGGCGACGTACGGCGGCTTCTTCGACGGCATGGTCGTGGAGCGCGGCGACGGCAGCAAGACGGCCGTGAAGCCCACCGACGTGGCGCAGGCGATCATGGCCGCGCTGCAGCAGTCGGACCCGGCGAAGCGGGTGGGCGTCATCGAGACCGCCTGACGGCGGCCTCCCCGGCAGGTTCGGGCGTACGCGGCCGCGGGGCCGTCCCCTCGGGGGGCGGCCCCGCGGGCTTTGCGGGTACGGGGCCCAGGCGGCGGACCAGCCGGGCCGCGCGCCGCCAGAAGCGGTCCGGCAGGAACACGGTGTCGCCGATGACCATCGCCGCGGAGAACAGCGGCAGGCCCATCAGGACCGCGATGCCCGCGTGGCTGGCCACCAGGCCGATCAGGAACGGGTACTTCAGCCGGCTGAAGACCGCGAACGGCAGGCCCAGTTGTGCGAAGACGGTCAGATACGCCAGGCCCAGGATCAGCAGCCCGTGCCCGGTCACCCAGTCGGAGACCTCCGGCCAGGGGCGGAAGGCGTTGAGCTGCAGGGCGTAGTACAGGGCCGTCCCGTGCTGCCAGGTCTCGCCCTGCACCTTGTACATCCCCGCGGAGCCGTACGCGATCATCACCTGGCCGGCGACGACGAGCAGCGCGGTGTTGTGCAGCAGGGCGGTCAGCCGTTCGCGCAGGCCGTCGCCGGGGCCCGGGTCGCCGTACCGGGCGCGGCGGCGCGCGTCGAGGGACCAGACGCGGCCGCAGGCGGTGCAGGTGAGATAGAGCGCGAACAGCCGTACGACGTGGTCGCCGGAGTCGTTGACGAAGGTGTTGCGGAACTGGACCGCGCACAGCAGCACGGCGAAGACCACCGACGTGGCGCGGGTCCGCCAGCCGAGGGTGAACGCGGCGCTCGCGGCCACCGCTCCCGCGTAGATCAGCCAGAAGGCCGCGGCGCTGTCGGTCGCCGCGATCGTGTAGAAGGGCGTCCAGCCGTTGAGTTCGTTGAGCCGGAGCGCCATCTCCGGCGTCCAGTACGCGTCCGGGCCCCACATCTCGGGCGCGTTCGCGATGTCCCGCAGCAGGTACGCGAGTGCCAGGAGCCCGGTGCCGACGCGCAGGGCGGCGGCGCTGTAGAGCGAGTACGGGCGGACGGTGGCCCGGTCCAGGGCGGCGTCGAGCCGGGGGCGGAGCGTGCGGATCATACGGCGTCGGGGGCCTTCCACCAGGGCAGCAGGAGGGCGGTCGGGGCGGGCGCGGCCCCCTGGCCCGGGGGCGGGGCGACGGGCAGCGTGGTGACGCGCAGCTGCATCGCGTCGTAGCCGCCGGGGTGGCCGAGGCCGGCGAGCCGGCCGGCGACGATGCTGCGCAGGTACGAGCGGAAGAGCTCGGCCCGCTCGCTGCGGGCGGGGGCGTTCAGATCGCCCCGGCCGCGGTAGATCTTCCAGGCCCGGCGCAGCATGTTCTGGTTGGCGCGGGCCGGATACGGGTGGTGGCGCATCGCCTCGTTGTCGACGGCGGAGAGGTCCGTCCAGCCCGTGGCCGTACCGCGGGTGCTGGTGCGCGCCTCGATGCGGTAGTTCTCGCGGAACGGGTTGGGGGCGAAGAGGGCCCAGTGCTGCTCGAAGAAGGGGAAGATCCAGCCGTCGATGTCCTCGCGGTACTCGTCGCTGACCGCGTTGGCCGGGGCGACGGAGAAGAACACGGTGGTCAGATGCAGGGCGGCCAGCAGCGCCGCGCCGACGGCCGCGCAGGCGAGAGCCGTGTGCTGTCGGCGGGTCAGGGTCTGCATGGGGTCAAGCTGGCACACCCGGCCCCGGCTTCGAGGAGTGCCTGGAGCTGATCGAGGGCGCCGCCGAGGGCCTGCTGGGCGCGGTCCGCGCGTCCCTGGGGGCCGCGCGGGCATGACCGG